>NZ_KV820804.1:0-1570 GCF_001815515.1 Nosocomiicoccus sp. HMSC059G07 | reverse complement strand
ACACACTCAAAATATAAGAGTGGTAGAAAAAAGGAGTTTATTCATATGAAAGACAACGTTATATTTACTATTACTGAACAGGATTTTAACAGTATTTTTAACGCTTTTTATCCAGAAGTAACAACTGAAGAAAGAGAAAGAATTAAAAGTTTATTTATCAAAGCACATGATATTGAATGGGAAAATGAAATAAAAGAGTTTATAGAGTATGAATTAAACAATTAAAAAACACGGCACTCATTAAGAGTGCCGTATATAAAAAGGGGGAACAACTATGTTATATATGGAAAATTCACTCACAATATGGTTTTATGGAGAAGATATTTTAGGATATACAGATGTTGTAATAATTGAAGATAAAAACCAAATAGAAAATGTAATAAAAAATTATAATTAATATAAACAGCAAAGATTTCTCTTTAGAGATAAAGTGAGTAATTTATGGATAGGTATTGAAAATGTTTTAGGTATTAGTATATATGAAGAAAAATCTTTAGAAGAACTTTTAAAACTTCTAATACGAGATGAAACATTAATACTACCTAATGAAGATTATGATAGATTAATAAAAGTACTAGATAGTAAAAATAGTAAGCAAGTTAATTTTTTTTATAGTAATGAAAAATAATTTAAAACTTAATTGAACGGTAAGCCCTATGCTCCTAAACGGATCATAGGGCTTTTTATTATATAAAGGCATGGAAGAAACGCTAATCGCGTTTCTTTTATTCGTTCGTTATCACTCACTCTTATTTTTCGTGTTCCGATTGATATTTATTTACTTTGCATACTAGCATCTCTTCACTTATATATTGCAAGTCCAAGCACTGCGTGTGCTAAAGCAGACTTGCAATATCGTTTCGAGATGCTCTAGACGTATGCGTAAATAAAATATCATCTACACACTCAAAATAATAAGAGTGGTAGAAAAAAGGAGTAATTAAAATGCACAAATTAAATGTTTTACTTTCAAAAAACGGACAGCAGGAAGCACAAGGTTTAAGCGTTCAAGCAGTATTAAGTGATGCTTTTATTAACGGAGATAATAAACTTACAGATTTAGACCGTAAAAAATTAAAAGCAGTTAAAGAACAATTTGAGAGTATGAATGAAAGCGAAAACTTTTATATCCATAGTCCCGATGATGTATATGCTTTATTTAAAAATGAAAGTTACTTAACGCAACAGGAACATTTTAACGTGTTATACCTAAACACAAAATATAAGGTAATACACAAAGAAACTATATTCAAAGGGTCATTAAATACAAGCGTTGTACATCCTAGAGAAATATTAAATCGTGCATTATTATCATCAAGTTGTGCAATAATATGTGTTCATAATCATCCAAGTGGTGACCCGACACCATCAAATGAAGACATACAGTTTACTAGAAAATTATACGAGGGAGCAAATTTATTAAGTATTGATTTACTCGACCATCTGATAATAGGTGATGATAAATATATTAGCATGAAAGAACAAGATATTTTCTAAGAGGATAGCTATACTATCCTCTTTTATTTAGCTAAGGGCAAGCCCTACGATCCTAAACGGATCATAGGGCTTT
>NZ_KV820803.1:0-2781 GCF_001815515.1 Nosocomiicoccus sp. HMSC059G07 | reverse complement strand
TGCCTAGCGACGTCCTACTCTAGCACGGGTCAACCGAACTACCATCGGCGCTGGAGAGCTTAACTTCTGTGTTCGGCATGGGAACAGGTGTGGCCTCTCCGCCATCGTCACTAGACATACACTCAAAACCAAATAGAAGCAATTCGTAGATACACGCTTGAATCATATTGAATAAGTCATCGATGAATTAGTATTTGTCCGCTGAGTATGTCACCATACTTACACGCCAAACCTATCAACCAGATCGTCTCTCTGGCATCTATAGGGAAATCTCATCTTGAGGGGGGCTTCATACTTAGATGCTTTCAGTATTTATCCCGTCCATACGTAGCTACCCAGCTATGCCGTTGGCACGACAACTGGTACACCAGTGGTATGTCCATCCCGGTCCTCTCGTACTAAGGACAGCGCCTCTCAAATTTCCTACGCCCACGACGGATAGGGACCGAACTGTCTCACGACGTTCTGAACCCAGCTCGCGTACCGCTTTAATGGGCGAACAGCCCAACCCTTGGAACCGACTACAGCTCCAGGATGCGATGAGCCGACATCGAGGTGCCAAACCTCCCCGTCGATGTGAACTCTTGGGGGAGATAAGCCTGTTATCCCCGGGGTAGCTTTTATCCGTTGAGCGATGGCCCTTCCATGCGGAACCACCGGATCACTAAGTCCGTCTTTCGACCCTGCTCGACTTGTTGGTCTCACAGTCAAGCTCCCTTATACCTTTACACTCTTTGAATGATTTCCAACCATTCTGAGGGAACCTTTGAGCGCCTCCGTTACATTTTAGGAGGCGACCGCCCCAGTCAAACTGTCCACCTGACACTGTCTCCGTACCGGATCACGGTACCGGGTTAGAACCGCAAGTACACCAGGGTGGTATCCCACCAGCGTCTCCACATACACTGACGTGCATGCTTCTTAAACTCCCACCTATCCTGTACAGGTGTACTCGAGATTCAATATCAAGCTACAGTAAAGCTCCACGGGGTCTTTCCGTCCTGTCGCGGGTATCCAGCATCTTCACTGGAACTATGATTTCACCGAGCCTCTCGTTGAGACAGTGCCCAAATCGTTACGCCTTTCGTGCGGGTCAGAACTTACCTGACAAGGAATTTCGCTACCTTAGGACCGTTATAGTTACGGCCGCCGTTTACTGGGGCTTCGATTTGTACCTTCGCTTACGCTAAGCACGCCTCTTAACCTTCCAGCACCGGGCAGGCGTCAGCCCCTATACGTCACCTTTCGGTTTGGCAGAGACCTATGTTTTTGATAAACAGTCGCTTGGGCCTATTCACTGCGGCTCATTTTCATGAGCACCCCTTCTCCCGAAGTTACGGGGTCATTTTGCCGAGTTCCTTAACGAGAGTTCGCTCGCTCACCTTAGAATTCTCTTCCCAACTACCTGTGTCGGTTTGCGGTACGGGCAGTATAACACTCGCTAGCGGGTTTTCTTGGCAGTGTGAATATCGATCTTCGGGCTTCGCCCTCCGCATCATGACTTACCTTACACTCATACCGGATTTGCCTGGTATGACAGCTTGTCACTTGCACGCACTCTTCCAGTCGTGCGATTCGATTCTCCTCCTGCGTCACCACTTCACTCATTCATGTTACACCGGTACAGGAATTTCTACCTGTTGTCCATCACCTACGCTGTTTGCCTCGGCTTAGGTCCCGACTTACCCAGAGCGGACGAGCCTTCCTCTGGAAACCTTAGTCTTTCGGTGGACGGGATTCTCACCCGTCTTGCGCTACTCACACCGGCATTCTCACTTCTATACGCTCCACTTTCCCTCTCGGTTTGGCTTCGCTGCATATAGAACGCTCTCCTACCATCCTTGCGGATCCACAGTTTCGGTAATATGTTTAGCCCCGGTACATTTTCGGCGCAGCGTCACTCGACTAGTGAGCTATTACGCACTCTTTAAATGATGGCTGCTTCTAAGCCAACATCCTAGTTGTCTGTGCAACGCCACATCCTTTTCCACTTAACATATATTTGGGGACCTTAACTGGTGGTCTGGGCTGTTTCCCTTTCGACAATGGACCTTATCACCCACTGTCTGACTCCCATACATCTCATCTATGGCATTCGGAGTTTGTCTGAACTCGGTAACCCGGGATGGGCCCCTTATCCAAACAGTGCTCTACCTCCACGATGATAATATGAGGCTATACCTAAATATATTTCGGAGAGAACCAGCTATCTCCAGGTTCGATTGGAATTTCACCCCTACCCACAACTCATCCGGTCATTTTTTAACATAAGTCGGTTCGGTCCTCCATCCAGTGTTACCTGGACTTCAACCTGGTCATGGGTAGATCACCTGGTTTCGGGTCTACACACACATACTATTCGCCCATTTCAGACTCGCTTTCGCTTCGGCTCCACATTCGCTGCTTAACCTTGCATGTATGCGTAACTCGCCGGTTCATTATACAAAAGGCACGCCATCACCCTTATAGGGCTCTGACTACTTGTAGGCACACGGTTTCAGGTTCTATTTCACTCCCCTCCCGGGGTGCTTTTCACCTTTCCCTCACGGTACTGGTTCACTATCGGTCACCAAGGAGTATTTAGCCTTAGGAGATGGTCCTCCCAGATTCCGACGGAATTCCTCGTGTTCCGCCGTACTCAGGATACTTCTAGCGTCCGCTCGCTTGTCGTGTACGGGACTGTTACCCTCTATGGTCATTCTTTCCATAATCTTCCACTAAACTTGCTTCTCGCATCTCGAAGTCCTACAACCCCAGTTTAAACTGGTTTGGGCTCTTCCC
>NZ_KV820802.1:2226-2795 GCF_001815515.1 Nosocomiicoccus sp. HMSC059G07 | reverse complement strand
ACACACTCAAAATATAAGAGTGGTAGAAAAAAGGGGTTATGAATATGATTAAAGAAAAAGACAATATGACAATGCGTTTTTATGAGGGAATTGGAAAAACAGACGTAATTTTACTTAATGACGAAAAAAAGATTGATGATTTATTACTAACACTAGAAACAACATGTAATTTCAATGATGAAGAAATTGCACGGTTCTTATTTAAAAATGAAGCATTAGGAATCTGGATTGCGATTGATAATTCAACGTCAGATGTATGGATTGAAGAATACAATACATTAGAAGAAGCACTTGCTTATCTATTAGTAGATGATGAGTTTAAATTAACAGAAACAGATAATAATATGATGACACAAACAATTAATGAATTTTATACTGGCGATTTAAAAGGTTCAATAATTTATTTCTATTACTAAAGTAAAGCACTCTAAAGAGTGCTTTACTCAGTATTATTAAAAGAAAAACGGTAAGCCCTATGCTCCTAAACGGATCATAGGGCTTTTTATTGTATAAGTGCATGGAAGAAACGCTGATTGCGTTTCTTTTATCCGTTCGTTATCACTCACTCT
>NZ_KV820802.1:0-2126 GCF_001815515.1 Nosocomiicoccus sp. HMSC059G07 | reverse complement strand
ATAAGAGTGGTAGAAAAAAGGAGTAATTAAAATGTTAGAAGTTATTTCAAAAAAAGTATTTGTATCACAAAACAAAGCAGTCACAATTAAGAAAATGAAAGATGTTACAGACATTTACGCAAGTATTATCGTAGAACAAAAATGTGGACTATCTACAAAAGAATATATATTAATTTATGACTACGAGAAAAGAGAAATTGTCGATGGAGATTTAATTGCTTATGGCACATGGTATCACTTAGATAAAGACGAACTTGAAGAATGGACAACAATAGCACAACAAGAACATTGGTTTTAATAAAAAAGTATATACCTAGTGGATTACATTAGGTATATACTATACTTTATAATTTATATATTATATAATATATATTATAACTTATAACATTTATAAAATATAAAATATATGATATATTTTAATCAGTAGAATATGTCGTAAGGAGGTTTATTATGGGAAGAATAATTAGTATTAATAACTTTAAAGGGGGAGTTAGTAAAACTTCGACGTTATGTGGACTAGCTTATGTCCTATCTGAAAAGAAAGGTTATAAAGTTTTAGTCGTTGATTTTGACCCACAAGCTGATGCTACAGAGTTGTTAATTCGTACATTCGACAATGAAAGATTGCCAAATGCATTACATGATGAAAAATATGTAAATATTTTTGATGGTTTAAAAGAGGGGAACGTAAATAACGCTATCTTAAAACTATCCGATAATCTTAGTATAGTTCCATCTGATTTTGATTTAATCGGATTATCTGATTACTTAAATAATAAATATCGTTACAAAGATGCTCACGATCGAGTGAAAGAACTATCTCAATTTTTAGAACCGATTAAAGAAGAATATGATTTTATATTTATTGATACACCACCAACTATTTCAGATTTCTCAAATAATGCTATTTTTGCTTGTGATTATTCTTTAATCATCATGCAAACACATAGAAGAAGCTATAGAGCAGTAGATAAGTTTTTACTTCACATGGTTGATTTTAGAGATATTTATAAAACAGAATTTGATGTACTTGGTATTATCCCTGTCATGTTCAGTCGTAATACCAAAACAGATGAAATGACGTTACAAGATGCTTCTGCAGATTGGGGTTCATATGTTTTTGAACAAATAATTCGTTCTATGGAACGTGTCAAATTCTGGGATGAATTTGGTATATCAGAGGAAGATTATTGGGATAAACAAGCGATTGAACAATACGAAGTACTTGCAGATGAATTTTTAGAGAGATATGAAAAAGCATTAGAGGAGGAAATTTAATGAGTTTACTAGATAGAACACAAGAAAAATATCACGGTCGTTCACACCAAAATCCACTTGCGAATGAACAAATTAAATTAGATAAATTAGGCTACTCAACAGTGAGAGTACCAGGCGATTTACATTCACAAATACTAGCCTTAAGAACACTATATGCAGGTGAAAAATATTCAAATGATGATGTGATTAGAGCTGGAATTAATGCGATTGTTGAATCTTTAAATGAGAGAGATAAAAGAGATTATGATAGATACTTTGAGCAAAACATAGAAGATAAAGTCGAAGTATTGAAAAGACAAAATAAATACTAATATCAATATCCTAAATTTTATTCTTAAACTTTAGTCTAATAATATAGTTACAAGTAAGTAATATTACTTACTTGTAACTACATACATAATTCAAGGAGAAAAGTTATGAAAGTAATTTTAAACTTAACAGAGGAGCAAATTAAAGAATTAGACTTAGCACATCGCTCAACAGGGAAGTCCTATGAAACACTGTTAATGGATTTCTTCTATAACTATGGTCAAAAACCTGCAAAGATTATAGATGAACTACATAGAAATAACGAACTAGAACAACTCTATAGATTTGGAGAATTACTCGCACATTACTTTTCTGAATCCTATAAAGATTTAGAAGAGGTATCGAAAAGTAGTGAAGCCTACGATACAGACCAAGCCATGCTAAAGGTCATGGATAAATTTATTAACGAACACCTACAGGATGCACGTTTAATCACTGATTTATATTTAGAATTTAAAAAGTATTTTAAAGATGAGCTTTAAAGGTAAGCCCTATGATCCGTTTAGGATCATAGGGCTTTTTATTGTATAAAGGCATGG
>NZ_KV820801.1:3465-24864 GCF_001815515.1 Nosocomiicoccus sp. HMSC059G07 | reverse complement strand
ATCAATATATCTAACAGATTCGACTATTTTTTGTTAATAAAATCGGTCAGACAGTCTATTTTTATTTCTTATAAGAATTAAAACCTCGTCCATCTTTACATAACGAACGCACTCTAATCTCTTCCACCGACTCTTCGCATAAAAAGACCCCCGCATCACCGAGTGATGCGAGGGGTATACTCAATTACACAACGTCGTAGCCTTGATCTTCGATTGCTTCTGACATTGCTTCTTTCGTAACACTGTCTTCATGTTTGACTGTAACGTCGCCGTTTTCTAAGTCAACTGTTGCTGATTGTACACCATCTAAATTGTTTAATGCTGTTTCTACAGACTGTTTACAATGACCACATGTCATACCTTCGACTTTAATAATTGATTCCATTATATAATCACTCCTATAATTTTACACGTTTTAATCGTAATGCATTTGATACTACACTCACTGAACTAAATGCCATCGCAGCTCCAGCAACCCATGGTGCTAAAAGTCCTAAGGCTGCGATTGGTATTCCGAGTGTATTATAGAAAAACGCCCAGAATAAGTTTTGCTTAATATTACGTATAGTTTTATGGCTCAGTGAAATTGCTTTATGAATGAGTGTTAAGTCTTCACCGAGTATTGTTAAGTCCGCTGCTTCAATCGCAACGTCAGTCCCTGTTCCAATCGCAATACCAATGTCAGCGAGTGCTAAAGCTGGCGCGTCGTTTACACCGTCACCAACCATCCCTACTACTTTACCCGAATTTTGGTATTTTTTAACAACTTCTGCTTTTTCCTCTGGTAAAACTTCTGCAATGACTGTATCAATTCCAACAGTTCTTGCGATTGCTTCTGCAGTACGTTTATTGTCTCCAGTTAGCATGACGACCTCTAATCCGTCTTCATGGAGTAATTTTACCGCTTCTTTTGCAGTATCTTTTACAGTATCTAGTACAGCAATCGTTCCCTTATATTCTCCGTTTACTGCAACAATCATCGCTGTTTTACCGTCATATTCATAGACTTCCATATCATCTGCTGCTGATAAATTAACCGCTCGATCACGCATTAGTTTTCTCGTACCAACTAACACTTCTTTACTTTCAATCGTCGCTTCAATACCATGACCTGGTATTGCTTTAAAATCGTCGACAGATAATAATTCGAGTCCTTCACTTTTAGCGTATTTAACAATTGCATTTGCGAGCGGGTGCTCGGAATGATTCTCTGCACTTGCGAGCAATTGTAATGTCTCATCACTACCAGTATAATCCGTTACTTCTGGTGTGCCGTTCGTGATTGTACCTGTCTTATCTAAAATGATGGTGTCGAGTTGGTGAGTTTTCTCTAAGTGTTCTCCACCTTTAAAGAGAATTCCTTGCTCTGCACCTTTACCCGTACCAACCATAATTGACGTTGGTGTTGCGAGTCCTAACGCACATGGACATGCGATAACTAATACTGACACACTCGCAACAAGTGCTGGTTCAACTTTTCCTGTAATTAAATACCAAAGGATAAATGTCACAATTCCAATTCCAATAACGATTGGCACAAAGTAGTTTGAAATAACGTCTGCCATACGCTGAATAGGTGCTTTCACACCTTGTGCATCTTCAACGATTTTTACGATAGATTGAAGTGCAGTATCTTTACCTACTCTCGTCGCGCGCATTTCTAATGTACCGTTTTCGTTTACAGTCGATCCGATTAACTCGTCACCTTTATTTTTTTCGACTGGAATAGATTCACCTGTTAACATTGACTCATCGATTGATGAATTTCCTTTTAATACAATACCATCTACCGGTATCTTTTCACCAGGTTTAATCATTAATATATCGTCAACAACAACTTCTTCAACAGGAATCATTACTTCTTTTCCGTCACGAATAACTCTTGCTTCTCGCGCTTGCATATCAAGAAGTTTTGAAATTGCACTAGACGTTTCGGATTTTGCACGCGCTTCTAAATATTTACCGAATAAGATTAATGTAATAATAACTGCTGACGCTTCAAAATATAAATGTGGTTCTGTACCAAATTTCATCCATTTATACGTCTCATATAAACTGAATAAGAATGCTGCACTTGTACCCATAACGACGAGTACGTCCATATTCGCGTTAAATGTTTTTAAATTTTTATAGGCACTCTTATAAAATTGCCAACCAATTATAAATTGTACGGGTGCCGCGAATGCAAGTTGAAACCAAGGATTCATGAAAATTGCTGGTAAATGAACACCAAGTAAGTGATCGAGCATCGTCAGTAAAAGTGGTGCCGAAAGAATCGCGCTAATAATGACTTTTCGTTTTAACTTTTCAGTTGCTTCATCTTTTTTAGTAGCACTGTCTGTGTCATCTTCTACTGTTTCAGCATCATATCCAATTTTTTGGATACGTTTAATAATGTCATACTCTGATAATTCTTGTTCGTTATATGTTACTGTCGCTTTTTCTGTCGTTAAGTTAACAGTCGCTGTTTCGACACTATCCATTTTGTTTAGTACTTTTTCGATTCGAGATGAACAAGACGCACACGTCATACCTGTAATATTAAACTCTGACGTCTTCATTTGAACGTCGTATCCAAGGTTTTTAATTTTATCTTTTACGTCTTTGGTCGATAACTTGTCATTATCATATTTAACTGTCGCGAGTTCAGTCGCGAGGTTCACTTGTGCATCTACGCCGTCCATTTTATTTAGTACTTTTTCAATACGTGAAGAACACGCACTACACGTCATGCCTGTAATTTTGAGTGTTTCTTTTTTCTCACTCATTCACTCACCTACTTTTTGAAAATTGTTTTAAAATACGCATTAACTCTTCGATATATTCGTCACCTTCACCTGTTTGAATTGCATCTGTTACGCAGTGTTTCATATGGCGCTCGGTTACTTCTAATCCAACATTATGAAGTGCGGATTCGATCGCACGAAGTTGAATTAAAATATCCATACAATATCTATCATCTTCGACCATTTTCTCAACACCTCTTACTTGCCCTTCAATTCTTTTTAAGCGATTAAGAAGTTTCGTTTTTTCTTCATCTGGTCGAATTGTTTTCTCTCTTTCCACGTCGTCACCTCTTTATCATTTACAATTCTATTATATACCCTATATGGGTATATTTCAAGTCGATGAAATACCTCCACAAATAAAAAACAGTTACGAAAATCGTAACTGTTTTTAATCTTCTTCTCGACCTGAATAATATAAATAAACGATTGCTAATAAAATAAGCACGACTGAGACGCTTAAAATTACGATCCACGTCATATGTTTTGGCATTGTTTTGACGTGGGACGTTTCACTTGTAAACGTGTTTTCTTCACCTTGAATATTTTTCTCCATAATTCTTGGCTGGAAGATTTGATATGCGTCACTTAAGTTAGCCGTCGCATCGTCGACTTCTTCTTGCGAAATATCTTCATTTACTATGCGCTGTAAAATACTCGCCGCTTCTTTTTTCGCTTCTCTTAACTCTGGTGTGATATTACTCTCAGGCACTTTTCCAACTTCAACGAGTAACGCACTCAAACGGTCTGTCTCGACGTTTGCTTTTGCGGTCGTATAAATCGATTCGACGTACGTTTTGTCGATGACGTTATCGTTTTTATCACGTACTTCAACAGCCACCTCGTAAAGCGTGCTCGGCTCAAGTCCATCGACGACTGCTGTTAAATCTTGTGTCCTGTGAACGACAGAACCATTAACAATCACGTTATAATATTCTCCACTATAATCATCCCATGATAATGAAAAACCATCGCTTTTTACGTCAGTAATCGTAAACACTTTACGGTGCATATTTTCTAAAAATGCTGCCGTTTTTGGAGCGCGTGATGATAGTATATTACGCGTATCTTGACTTAAATAATAATACGCAAAACTTTCTGCAAAATACTCTTCGACGTATTTAAAATACGGTTGCCCTGGGAACATTTTTTCATATTCTTCAGCATGAATTTGAACGAATTCATCTTCTTTAGATATCGTCGTTCCGTCGACTAAAAAGCTGTCGACGATATGTCCAAACTCGTGTAATTCTAAATTCACGTCACCGTGATTATTTTTAATTCCAGGTTCACTCGCTCCGACTCTTACATACGACTGGAATCCTCCGAGCCCTGGTATGTTATCCCACGTATCAGTATGTCCGCGTGGTACGACACCTTTTAAATTACTAAACTCCGGGAACTCCGTCATCGGTAAATCCGATAGTATTATCGTGACACCACTCTGAGATACGTTTTCTAAAATACGCTGGTCAATTCGATTTAATCGACTGATGATGTTATTTACATGTGTTTCATTTTCTTCACTATTTTCACTTAATCGTACATCGATCATATCCATTAAGTACGGGCTGACCGACGTTTCATTTGCGACTGCTGTCATCGGTGACAGTAGCACAGCCGGTATGAGTAAAAAAGATAGCAAAATCTTTTTAATCGTACGCATTGCCTCACTCCTAGTTACGTCAATAGTACCATAACTACTTCAAGTCATCACTGGTGGTGTGTAAATTTTGACAAAGAAAAAAGAACCACCGTATGGTGATTCCTTTTATATACCTTTTTGGTCGCTTGTTTCATCGATATAGTCTAATATATCTTGACTATGCTCTTGTGGCGTTCTTGATAGATACTCTTTCATCTGCTTCTCGTCTGGTCGAATTGTAAGACCGAGATATTTACGTTCGTTATTTGCATCTTTAAAGAACGCAATTACCATTAAAATTATGACGACACTAAACGGTAATGCGGCAATAATCGCAGCAGACTGAATCGCACTTAGTGCTTCTTCTCCCCCTGCAAGTAGTAATACAACTGCAATTGCAGATAAAGAAATACCCCATATGACTTTCATGATTGTAGATGGTTGTAATGAACCATTAGATGTCTGCATACCAAGAACGAATGTGGCTGAGTCTGCACTCGTTATAAAGAATACTGCAACTAGGAAAATCGCAATCACCGATAGTAACGTACCAAGTGGTAGTTTATCGAATATCGCAAATAGTTGCTCTTCTGGTGCAAGTTCTGCTATCCCTGGGAATTGTAATGCGATACTCATCCCTGTCGTGCCAAATACACTAAACCAAACAATCGCAATTAATGTTGGTACGAGCATAACTGCTAGGACGAATTCTCGAATTGTACGCCCTCGAGACACACGTGCAATAAATACACCTACGAATGGCGTCCAGCTTAACCACCAACCCCAGTAGTAAATCGTCCAGTCTTGCAACCATTGAGATTTCTGAGGGTTATTAAAACCTGAGTCTAAAGTTTGATACATAAATTCTTGTAAATAGACCCCCGTTGACGTAGTCATCATTGTGAAAATCGCAAGTGTAGGACCTACAATTAATACGATTAAAAATAAAATTCCTGCAAGCACCATATTAGTATTACTTAACAATTGAATCCCTTTAGATAATCCTGTATATGCACTGAGTAAAAAGAGAATTGTAACAACAATAATAATGATAAGTTGAATGGAGAATCCGTTTGGAATTCCAAATAAGTACGTGAGTCCCCCATTAATTTGAAGTGTACCGACACCAAGAGAGACCGCAACACCAACAACTGTGGCGAATACTGCGAGAACATCGATGATCGTTCCGAGCCATCCATCCACCTTATCTCCAAAGATTGGACGTAATGTTTTAGAGATTAGACCATTCTCCTCTTTACGAAATGCTGCATAAGCTAATGCAAGCGCAACTACTCCGTACGCTGCCCAAGCGTGAATCCCCCAGTGCATGATCGTCGCACGCATTGCTTCGAGTGCTTGATCTTTTCCACCTTCACCAGTTGAAGGATTCACCATGTGACTAATTGGTTCAGACGCACCATAGAACACTAAACCAATTCCCATTCCTGCACTAAATAACATCGCTAACCAAGAAATCGTCCTGAATTCTGGCTTTTCATCGGGCTTACCGAGCTTTAATTTTCCGATAGGACTGAGCGATAAAAAGATACAGAAAAAGATAAATCCTGTCATAATAATCATATAGTACCAGCCGAGATTGACTGAAATTGCATTCGCTATTTTTCCAGCAATATTTCCAAACTCCTTTGGGAAAAATACACCTATCAATACAAGCAGAAGGACGACTACTACAGAGACTTTAAATACATTTGTTAACCGTTTGCCTTCATTATCCGTCAAAATTTTCTCTCCTTTTGTAATTTTATAACATACTATTATAAGACATTTAACATCTAGTGAGTCAAGAAGAACTCTTATTTTATTCTTTTTTAAAGCATCACACCTTACATTTCGATATGATAATATTATAAATATCCAAATTTATTTTTATAACCGAAAAGAGGTCAACACATATGGCATACGTTGCTGAAACTGAAATCCAATTATTATATGCAGATACGGACATGATGGGTGTCATGTACCATGGAAATTATATAAAATGGCTAGAGCTTGGGAGAATTCAACTCATTGAAGATCTCGGGTTTAGTTATGTTGAAATGGAAAAAGAAGGATTCGTCGCACCGATTCACAACGTCAATATTACGTACAAAAATCCGATTATATATGGCGACCGTGCATTTGTACGCACGTGGGTAGAAAAGAACACCGGAATTCGCGTAACGTACGGATTCGAAATCGTCAATGAAGCACGTGAAACGTGTGCGGACGGTGAAGTGACATGTATCGTCGGTAAAAAGACAGAAACTGGTTTTCGTCCAGTAAACTTTAAAAAGGCGTACCCAGAATGGTTTAACAAGTACGAAGAAATAAAAGTAAAATAATAAAAAACATTAAAAAACACGTGCGTCTCTATGGTGGGACACACGTGTTTTATTCTTCTAGCGTTAAACCATTTCGCTCGAAAATGAATTTATGCTTATTAAAACTAATTTTCCCGTCACTCATTTCAGCGCGTTCATTTACGATACCCTCTTTAATAAGTGCGCGGAGTTTTTTATCATCATAAAGGATGACCATCTTTTGAGTGATTGTATCATCACCATTCACTGTAAAGTCAAACTTCACAGTCCCTCGTGGTAATTTTTCATATTTTTCTTTTAGTTTTTGTTTTTCATCTTGTAAAGACTCTCTCGCGTCTTTTTTTGTGTCATAACCCCAATACTTTAAAGGAGCTGTCGTTTCGTACACTTCTTTTGCCACCTCATTATTTTTGTGGGTGACGGTCACCGTACGATTGTACTCTTCAAACGTTCCAGTAAATACGGACTTTTTTGTAGACACACATGCAGTGAGCACGAGCACTAGAGCGAGCAAAGTGATTATTTTAATAATTTTCAATATAAGCACATACCTTTTAACATTGTATGTGTTATATCGTAACAAATTTTCTTATATACGAACAGCTATAGCACTGTTTATAAACACACACAATCGATTATTCCTGTTCTTTTAGACCGTCTGCTTCGTATTGTTCTTTCGTTTCTTTAAAACTTACTGTTGACGCTGATTTATCACCATCAAGGAAACCAACTTCGATTAATCCTTGAACATTTTCAGGTGTTGTATAATCTAAGTCAAATGTCATGATGATTGCTTGTTTTTCTTCATCGACTTCGACATTCACTTTAACAGCTCCGTCGGGTGCGTTACTTGCAAGTCTTTCATATGTTTCTCTTTGAACCTCTGCTGCTTCTTTTGCTTCATCGTCATTTTCGATACCGCCTGCTTCATAAGACAACTCATATACGAGATGCTCTGACTGTATATCGTCACCTTCAACGACTACTGTTGACTGAACGTCCATGTCGTCAATCGTCCCTGTAAACACGTGTTCTGATGGACCTTTATTACATGCAACAAGTACTATAACCATTAAAGATAATAGTATCGTTCTTAGTTTCATTATTAAAATCTCCCTTTTTCATTTCTATCTATTATACGATAAAATATTATGTATTAGAATAAGTCCAGAAGAACTTATCCTTTTTCAGTATTACCGCATCTTATTTTACTTCTTTCAAGCCACCCGATTTACTAAGAGTTTCTACTGTTTGTGAATGGCTTACAAAATCTGTACCATTGTAACCTGCCGTTACTACATTCGCATCTGCTAATGCTTTAACATTTTCAGGAGAATCGTAGTTTACGATGTGGAAAACTTTTATCATTTCACTTTCTTCATCGTTAACAATTTCAACACTTGCTATATCCTTAGGAACTCCGTTTAATGCTTTTTCAAACTCTTTACTCTTTTCTTCTATCAATTGTTCTGCATCTTTTTTATTTTCAACATTTATATCTTTGTATGCAACTTCAGACATCTGTACTTCATAGAGTATTTGATCTTTCTCAGTATCTACGACATACATTTTATAAAAATCTTCTACATCATTACTTGCTTCATAATAATACTTGTCGTATTTCTCAACATCTTTTTTATCAGCAACGAGTAGTACTTTTTCGTCTAGCGCTTTTTTATCTATGTTAGAATTTGAAGCAGAATCATCTTCAATCACTCCAAGCTCTTTTAATGACTCGATGAATGACTCATAGCTGACAGTTTCTTCTGTTCCATTACCCTCAACGATATCATACGCTATAAATGTTTGGACGTTCTCTGGGTCAGAGTAGTTATAGAACTTATCATACTTTAAAGCTTTTTCGTCTGGAAGGTTTTCTGCAGTCACTTTTGCGACGTCATCCGGAAGGTCTGATAGTAATTGATCATGATAGGCATTTTCTTGATCAACAAGTTGATTGGCTTCTTCTTCATTTTTTAAGTCATAGTATTCATACGGGATTTTTTCAACTTGATGTAGAGTTAAAAGAATATCATTTTCTTTGTCTGCAGTAATCTCAATATCTACTTCAATACCATCAACGACATTTGAGTAGTGTTCTGTCGTCACTTCACCTTTAGTAGCGTCTTTTTGTAGCGTATCTGTTTGATTACTTGTATTTTCTTTTGCATTATCTTTTTTTGTTTCATTTTCTTTTGACGTATTTTCTTGAGTCGTTTCTTCAGTTTTTTCATCTTTTTTAGCTGAAGTATCTTCGACTTTGTCATCGGTCGGTGACTGACATGCAGTTAACATCACTATAGCAGCAGATAAAAATAATAGCTTCGCTTTCATGATTACTTACCTCTTTCTAAAATACTCAAAATTTTAAGCGTTTTTATTTTTTACAAATCGAATAAGCGAGTTTACACACTCTTTAAAAGAAAATAGTCCTCCTCTGTCCTAGATTTGAATGACATACATCGCATCACGTATCTCTTTTGTGATTACTTTCGTTCTCCATTCTCTTCTATAACCGAGACACGCACATATAAATGTGACGCCATTCTCTATAAAGTTATGACGAAAATGAATATGGCCTGAAACGCTATATTGAATATCATATTCATTATAAAAATCATCATATTTTGTTGTACCCATAAATGCATTATAATAATCGAATATTTTATGAGGCATCGGCACACGGAACTTTTTATTTGTTGCAACATGTGTAACGAGGATGATTTTTTTATCTTTCACTTTTTCGAGATCTTTCTTTGTAAGTTCTGCAAAAAATTTTGTAACATCAACATCTGAGATTTTAAAATCAATATTAAACTTATCTTGCCAATGACCGCCCTTAAACGTGCGACGCTCTAGCTCTTCATAAGAAAACCTCTCGCTCGCAAACGAATAATCATACCACGCAGGATTCCCGACAATTGCCCACTCGTCGTTAATGATATAGGGATTTTCTAAAAGAGAATTTGGCTGATTCTTAAAGTAATCATAAATCTCCCACGACGACTTATCATCTCCACTTGCATTCCAAAAATCATGATTCCCGGGGATAAAAAGCACCTTCACACCCGTCATATCTTCAACTGCTTGAGTGAATCGTTGTGATTCTTTATGATCATTTGAAATATCTCCGGCGATAACGAGTAAATCGAGCGCAAGACGGCGCACCTCATTCGAAACCTCACGCAAAAACGTCGATTCGTTTATTTCATCATTATGATATCTATCAACATGTAAATCAGAAATTACACCAATTTTCATAAACATCTACTCCAAAACATTTGTATAGAAATAGTGTAGCAAAGAAGTGCTATAAAATTACAGAAATGAAAAAGAAGCTAACTGGATGTTAGCTTCTGAATATATTATTTTTTAGTTCTAAATATATCTAATGGTTTTCCATCACGGGTTTTCCATTCCATCCAGCCGTTATTTTGGTTGCCGATAATTACAAAGCCTGCTGTTGATGGTGACGTACAAATGACATCTTCTTGTAAAATATTATCAACAATATGCGCGAGTCTTCTTGTTTCATTTAAATGTGAAGTATCTCCATCCGGAGCACAAAGGCTTCCTTTTAACACTGTAAAGACACCATCTTCAACACGAGCTATGCCCCCTTACTTCACCGAATCCTCTTACTCTTCTATTTAATACGTATTCACCATCAGGGATAAGTGAAGTGTCTCTTTTCATTTCTACTTCTTTAGTTGCATCATCAAATGTCTCTTCTTTAGACTTTTCTTTAGGAAATACTTGTCTTCCTTCAAATGATGAAAGTAATTGAATGACTAGATCAATATCTAAAGCATAAAGTTCTGAATTAGAAACTTTACTCTTTTTAAAAATATCATCTAATAGTACTTCTTTTGCATGATAATCTTCAACTTCAATGGCGAACTTTCTATCTAAAGCTACGACGTTAAAATATCCATTCCGCTCGAGAAAGTTCATACGATTTTCAAAGTTATCAACGCCTGTCTTACCTATTTTGACTAGACCTGGGACAGCTGTCGACATAACGTAAATAACCCCTTTATCGATTACACTCACTCCTTACCTCTCATACAGTGGCGCGATTTCCTTTGCATACGTATCTTTTAAATTTTCTTTGATGACTTTTCGATATCTAAATCGTTTTGCAGCATCATCATTACGCGCTTTATACGTCTGATAATCCCCTGAGTCTATTAGATCTCTTTCGCCGATTTGATTATCTGAAGATGCTCTAAAGTTATCGACGACAAACATTAAATCATTTTCATTGAGCGCGTATTTATACGCAAATTCTTTGACGACTGTTTCTTTCTCTTGTTCTTTCAGTTGTTCAAATAGAATCATGACATCATCTTTATTATACTTCTCTGGATTTTGCTTAATATTTTTCCAAAGTTTTTCTACGAGATGTCCTAATTTTTCGTTCGACTGTATTAAATCTGAAATGTAAGATTCAATCTCTGATTGCTTTGTCTCTACACGTTCTTCTGGCTCATCATGATTCACACGACTTTCCATTACACTTTGAATAAGCCCTAATATATATTCATGATTGACTGTATCTTTTGAAACTGAATTTATTTCGTATGCAATGTCGATGATGATATCGTCGTCTTCATCGTCTTCACCTGATTCTGCCTTAATTTCCTCGATTATGTTATTATATTTCGCAGTATAGTCTTCCAGCTTCTCATTCGTAATTCCAAATTGTTCAGCAATTTCTTCAGTGTAATCAGAGTATACTTGAAGCTCTTGGAACTTCTTATCAAACGCTTGGAATGCTTTTGCAAACATCTTCTTACTCGTAATCTCTGTTAATAAATCGATACTTTCTAGATTCGGTGCAATATGCATTAATTCATCGAACGCTTCTTTAAAACTATCAAACGCCTCTTCCCATTTCGGTGCTTGTACAAATGATTCTCCACCGTTTGAATATAAGAAAAGCGCTTCTTTTACCTTTTCTTCAAAAGTATATGGCGTTCTAAACGTCATAATTTGACCGTACTTTTTACCTTCATCATATAATCGATTCGTTCTAGAAAAAGCTTGTATTAAATGATGCGGTGGCATCGGATAACGATCCATAAATAGAATAGCTAAACTCGGTGCATCAAATCCTGTTAATAATCTGTCTACAACAATGACTAAGTCTAACTGCTCTTCTCTGAACTTATACTTGTCTTGTTTTCTTGCAAGACGATGGTTTACGTCTCTGTTATACGCACCAATTTGGTCTAATGTGAAGTTCGTTCCAAACATTTCGTTATAGTCCTCCATCGATTCTTTCATGTACTCTTGATTTTTAAACGAGTGCTCCTCGTTTTCTGAAATAGAATACGTAATCGCAACTTTCGGGAAATCTGGAAGTCGTTTCTTCACTTGTTCTGAAATTTTAACTTCGGATTCATCGTTGATCACTTTTCTAAATAAACGATAATAATCTTGAGCACTCGCAATCGATGAAGTGGTTAATATCGCACTATATTGTTTTCCAATCTCATTATGCATGCCAAATTTATGACGCGATTTATTAACAATTTGGTCGATAACTGTTAATTTATGACCGATTGTTTCAAATGCTTCTTTTTTAATTAGTTTTTCTTGTTCTACTGGTTCTAAATCATCAAAGTCCGTAATAGTACCGTTATATTGTCGATCCACATGATCTCTTAATTCGTCTTCTGTAAATGTACTCTTATATTCAATTTGAAAACCGAGTACTGCCTTATCATGAATCGCTTCTTTTACAGTATATTTGTGCAGACAATCTCCATACTGCTCTTCTGTTGTACGTGGAAGATCGGCAAATACTTCTTTAGCATTCTCTTCAAATATTGGCGTTCCAGTGAATCCATACCATAATGATTCTCTAAAAAACTTCTCGATTTCCATTTGTCTTTTCGGTGATATTGCACGATGGCACTCATCCACAACAAATGCGAGTTTCTTACCTCGAATCGATTTCCACTTTGGACTATCTTCATTACCTTCATAACGACGCATAACGTGATTTAATTTTTGAATCGTCGTAACGATGACGGTCTTATCTTTCGAATATAATTTTTTAATTAAATCATTTACGTTATCCGTATCATCAATCGACACAACGTCAGTTGCTGAATAAGATTTAAACGAGTCTCCCGTTTGCTGATCTAAGTCCAC
Source organism: Nosocomiicoccus sp. HMSC059G07 (assembly GCF_001815515.1). Lineage (NCBI taxonomy): Bacteria > Bacillati > Bacillota > Bacilli > Caryophanales > Staphylococcaceae > Nosocomiicoccus > Nosocomiicoccus sp. HMSC059G07. Next base: position 11,950 of record NZ_KV820801.1, on the reverse strand, counting down.
ACGGTCAACGATGAATATCGTTTTTTCAATGCTATTCATAAGTAATAAGTTTCTCGCGACTTTATATGACGTTAATGTTTTACCAGAACCTGTCGTATGCCATACATAGCCTGATTTATGTAGCTTAGAAGCATCTTGAACCGCTTCAATCGCGTGAATTTGATACGGTCTTAGTAAAATAATCGAACGTCTCTCACTATCTAATACAGAATATTGTCCGACCATTTTATGTGCCTGTGGAATAGATAGTACATCTTTCGCAAAGTCTAAGTAGTTATTCACTGGTTTATTATTCTCATCCACCCAGCGTGTTAAAAACTTAGAGTTCAATTTCCCTTTTTGGGCTGCCGCAATATAGCGCGTATCAACACCGTTTGTCACAACAAACATTTGAATCGAAGAAAATATTCCCTTAAACTTACCTTCACCAGAATACTTATCAATTTGTCTAAATGCATCCATATAAGACGTCGAACGATTTTTAAGTTCGATATGAATCATCGGTAACCCATTAATTAAAAGTGTAACATCAAAAATACGATTACGATCCGTACTACTCGTCTTACTCGCTTGATACTGTTTAATAATCTCATAAGAAGACGAACCACCTGCAATATCACGATTATTCATGACCATTAAACGAATCTCACCGACACGCGGATCATCACGAACGACACGCACATTCGCAATCCCATTTTCACCTGCTAAAAACTCAGCCGCACGGTAAAAGTTCGGGAAACTCAGTTCGTTCTTAACCTGCTCAAACTCCTTATCAGAAAGCGGCACATCATCTAAAACCGCTTTATTGTTCATATTCAACTTATGACGTAAATTCTCCCACAAATCATCCTCAGTCCGTAAATCATCACGATACGTCCACTGAGACACATTCTTAGTTAACTCTTCAATCAAACGACGCTCCATCGTCTCTTCAGCCGTAAACCTCATACACTCACTCCAAATAAAATACCTAGTGAGTATATTATACATTAGAAAGAACTTTAATTTACGCATATGAAGAGTAATAATAAAAAATTAGAGAGTAATAGTGTATTTCGAAATAACACATGATTTAGATATAGTTCATGTATGTCATGAGTGGAATGCGAGTTAATAATCGTAAAGTGCTTTATACGAACTTGGGAGCAGGAAAAGCTTAAAAATGTAGTTGAAAGAGTTACACGAAAAAATAATGGAAAAACTGATCTCCCTTTAACTATATCTGCTCAAGATGGACTTGTAGATCAGCGACACTATTTTAAAAGACAGGTAGCAAGTAAAAATATGGATAACTATATATTAATTAAAAAAGGAGAATATGCTTACAATAAAAGTTATTCTAAAGATTACCCTTTTGGTGCAATCAAAATGTTAAAAAAATACGATTATGGTGCATTATCTACGCTTTATATAGTATTTAAAACCACTAATATTTCTCAACGGTTTCTCGAATCATATTATGAATCACATTATTGGCATAAAGAAATAAACAAAATCGCAGCAGAAGGTGCGAGGAATCATGGTTTATTAAATTTATCTACGCAAGATTTTTTTAAAACTAATATTAAAATACCAAGCACATTAGAAGAGCAACTTAAAATAAGTAATATAGTTAATCAGTTAGACAGTTTAATTACTCTTCATAAGCGTAAAATACAAGTATTAAAAGATCAGAAGAATCTATTTTTAAATAAAATATTTATTTCACAACATGGTGATATTCAATTAAGATTTAAAGGGTTTACCGAACCTTGGGAGCAGCGAAAGTTAAAAGATATGTATGAAATTATAATGGGACAGTCACCATTATCCAAAAATTATACCGAAGATTATAAATACGACATTCTTGTACAAGGCAACGCTGATTTAAAAGATGGGAAAGTAATACCGAGGATATATACTAAGCAGGTTACAAAATTAGCAAAGCCTAACAGTATTATATTTACCGTAAGAGCACCTGTAGGACAGATTGCAATAAACACTAAAAAAGTTGTTATTGGTAGAGGTGTTTGTTCTATTGAGGGAGACAAGTTTCTTTACCATAAACTAGAGCAATTAAATAATATTAAGTATTGGAATAAATTCTCAACAGGCTCTACTTTTGATTCTATTAATAGTAATGACTTGAAAAATATGGTTTTACATATACCTAAGAATATTGAAGAGAAGAATAGAATCTCACATATTTTAGATATACTTGATTCTATGATTACTCTTCATAATGAAAAACTAAATAAACTTAAGTCTTTAAAAAAAGAATACTTAAATTATCTTTTTATTTAACTTAAAGTCCCAATTTTCATTGGGACTCTTTTTTATACTATAGTCGCTAAGAATTGCATCATTTTATGATTGTCTTTATTTTCTAATTCTCTAATAATGTGTAGATAGGTCTGTTGAGTTGTCGTTATGTTTGAGTGTCCGAGTCTTCTTGATACACTTGCAATTGATACACCTGCAAATAATAATAACGATGCATGGGTATGTCTAAGTCCATGTATTGAAATTACTGGTATTCCAGCATCCGTGCATTTTCTTTTTAGATAGTCATTAATTGTTGAGTTAAATATTCTTCGTCTAATGAACATTGGTCTATCTTTTGGTAAACCTATAGTTAAGTTCGAAAAATGCATACATGTTTGCCAATCTAGTTGTATTTTACGATTAGATGACTCATTCTTGGTTGGTATAAATCCACCTCTCTTATTTTTGTAGTTCCAAGATTTTGATATAGATAATGTTTGGTTTTTAAAGTCGAAATCATTTGGCGTAAGTGCCAGTGCTTCAGAAAATCGAAGTCCTGTTTTAGCAACAAGTAATATAAACCAATCTCTATTTATTACACTTTTAAGATCTAAAGTAGAAATAAGAGTTTGTAACTCACTTTGGTTTAAATACTTTTGTTTCTTATCACCTGGACTCTTCCCTTTAATTACTGCTTTTCTAGTTGGATCTCTTTCAATAAGTCCTTCGTCCACAGCATCTAAAATAGCAGCTTTAACTTGATGATGAAAATCCATTGTCGTTTGCTTTTCGTGTGTTAAAGCATAATCATTAATTAACTTTTGATACGTCATCCTATTTAGCTGAGATATCTTTAAATCAGGAGCTAACTCTTTAAGTCGACGATAGGTAATGTTGTACTTATTTAAAGTCACATCCCTGACTGCTCCAACTTTATAGAGTTCCACCCAATCCTTAAAATAACTGTGAAACAACCGGTTCTTACTTAATTTTCTAACCATAAAAAATAAACCTCCAAAATAGTTTTTAGAGGTTTAGTGTAAAGGTGTTTTTTATCAAATAAAAAGGTGTTCTAATAAATAAGCTTTAAAAGTCATAAGTTTTTTTACTTTATTATCAATGGAAACTTCATGTTGATCTAATTTTTTAAATAGATTACCGTATTTACTTTGAATCTCTTTGTTTGGAATATAAACTCTTATGTTTTCTATATCACTGCTATTGAATGAAGGTAAAGCACCTACTCTAGCGAATCGAGAAAAGCTTATGTTATTAATTAAAGTATAGATAAATTCAGAATCGAAGTTCTCTGCAATTTCTAGGGCCATTAGATTATTATCAATTAAAAAATTATTGAAAACTAATCTTTTCCTCTCCAAATAAATAGCAGCACCTACTTTTGCAAATATTATATATGAGTTTTTAGTTTCTATAACTTTCCACTTATTCTGTTGTACTTGGCTTTCAGTAACATAATTAGTGCTTTTTTGCATTACTTTATGGTTATCATTAATATTCATATCTGATACTTTAAAGAAAGGTATCCCCGTATTTCCACCTTGTTCTTTTTCAGGAAAACCTGTTCCAGATATAGTTTTTCCAATATCTCCTATAGTAAGAGATTGCCAAGGATTATTATCTTCTTTTAATCTAAGCTTGTTTTGCAAAATAGTGTTCTTGATAGACTGCTTATACTTTTGATAAAGCTCTAACTTTTTATTATGAAGAGTAAGTAATAAATCGAGTTTCTTTAAGAATTCTTTGACTTTTAGTTGTTCATACTTTTGAGGTAGGTTAAGTTCTACTTTCTCAAAATTTTGATAGGTTATATTTAGTAATCCATCCATTCTAGCACTTGAACTAACATACTTTCTTAGTTCTCTATCTAATTTTCTTGAAGAGAATAAGTACTCTAAAAATTTAGGTACTCCATCAATCATTTCAAAACTATGATAAACGCTTGGAACTAAAGCTTCTTTATGGGTGTTAAGCATATAAACTACACCATAAGGAGCAGCTTTTGAATTCCCTTTGTTGTATGATAGTTGTCCATATTTTAATTGAGTATAATTTTTCTGTTGATTACCTGCTATATTTTTTGAAAATCTATCTTTTTGATCAAGCCAGCCTTCACGAGCTGATATTGTCAGAGTTGGTAAACTCATATTACCGTCATTATCTCTAACTCGATTTGTAACTTCTAAAAGCTTACACTGCTCCCAATCGTTAGTGAATCCCTTGAATCTTAATTTTGGTGCTAATTTTAGTCTCTGCTCATCTTGTTTTTTCATTATTTGAACATCTCCCTTGTCGCCTCAATGATTTCTCTTGATTCATCTGTCACTTCTAACTCATCAAGCATTGCAAGGAATTCTTTTTCCGCTTCAGCGATTTCTTTATTTATCTCTTGCATTTCTTTTGATAATTCTTTTATATCGATTGGCTCTGGCTCTTCAAATGTATCGACGTATCTCGGGATGTTTAAGTTAAAGTCGTTTTCTTTTATTTCTTCAAATTCTGCTACGTAAGCATATTTGTCTACGAATTCTCTGTTTCTATATGTTTCTAGAATTTTTTCGATATTTTCTTCTGTTAAATGGTTCTGATTTCTCTTTTTCTCGAATTCCGCTGACGCATCTATGAATAGAACGTCACGGTTCGGACGGTCTTTTTTCAGGATTACGATTGTCGTTGGAATAGATGTGTTAAAGAATAGGTTCGAAGGTAATCCAATTACCGCGTCTATTGATCCATCTTCTAATAATTTTTTACGGATTGCTTCTTCTGCACTACCACGGAATAGTACACCGTGTGGGAGTACGATCGCCATCGTTCCTGTATCTTTTAAGTGATAAAATCCATGTAATAGGAATGCGAAATCCGCTTTAGATTTTGGTGCAAGTCGGCCGTATCTAGAATATCTGTTGTCCATTAAGAACCCTTTTTCTGCTGACCATTTTGCTGAATATGGTGGATTCATAAGGACCATGTCAAAGTTTGTTGGCTCTTCTGTCGGCCAGTCAGCGTCTAACGTATCTGCGTTATGTAGATGTTGCTGCTCGATTGGTACACCGTGTAAAATCATATTCATTCGTGCTAAGTTATATGTCGTATTGTTTAATTCTTGACCGAAATATGAGATTTTTCCTGGATGATTTGAATATTTTTTCGCGTTTAGCATTAAAGAACCCGACCCCATCGTTGGGTCATATACAGTAAGCCCTTCTTTATCTTCCTTACCTTCAATAGCGATACGAGTCATTAATTCTGATACAGGTTGAGGTGTATAGAACTCCCCTGCTTTTTTACCAGATTCAGACGCAAATTGTCCGATTAAGTATTCATAAGCATCACCAAGCACGTCACCAGCGTGACCTGTTAAGTTTAATGTAGACAGTTCTTTCATCACTGATGCGATTAATTCGTTTTTCTTATGATCTGTTGTTCCAAGTCGACGTGCATATAAATCAATGTCTTCAAACAGATCTTCAAATGCTTCAGATGACTGCTCGATATCTTTAAACCCTCTCGCTAGAGATTCTAATTCAAACGTACCATCGTTAATCTGTGACATTAGCTTTGTGAAAGTTAACTCAGGTTTAATCGTATATGAGAATGTATCTTGTACATCATATAATAAGTCTTCACGGTCTTCATCGTCACTGTAAATTTCCTCATAAATTTGCTGTGCTTCATTTAAATCTTGAGTTGGTGACTCCATTAATTCAGATATGTAATATAACATTTTGTCAGATAAGTATTTGTAGAAAACAAGGCCCAGCAAGTAATCTTTATATTCATTCGCATCCATTTTAGAACGCAATAAGTCTGCTGAATTCCATAATGTTTGGTACAACGTTTTTGTGCTAATTTTTTCTGTCATTGTTAGATCTCCCTATATTATATTTAAATAGTAAAATAGCCCCTCCTAAGCAATAGTCATATTTACTTAAGAAAGGCTAATAAACAAACGAAAACAAGTCAATTTTTAGTATAATATATTTAATTATGTCTAGATATAAAAAAAGCCCTGCCATAAATGACAAGGTCAGTCTGCTATCTATATTATATAATATAGATATAGTTTGTCAAATCTGGTTATTTTACTTTTACACTTTTTAGGTTAGGAGTGAGGTGTTGATTAAGCAAGACAAAGTCTTTAAAACTTATGCGCAACAATTAAAATTACTTAAGTCCAGAGGACTAGATGTTTTTCCGATTTATTATAATTTAAACATAATTAAAAGAGTAATTATTATAATTTAATCAATGGATATTCCGACTTGTTTTTATCAAACAAAAGTAAGGGAACCTATATAAAAGGTAGCTCTTTGCAAGAAATATACGCATTATATATGTTCGATAAAAGACTACGAAGTCTTTATCTTAATGAAGTTTTACGAATAGAAGAACTAGTTAAATCATCTATTGCTTATAATTTCTCTATGAATTTTGGTTATAAAGACTATGAATATTTACATAGGAATAACTTCACACCCTATAGTGATGGCATCAAAAATACAGATGTAAACTATTTAATCAGCAAACTAACAAATAATATTTGGAAATCTAAGAATGTACAACCATATATTAAACATTATAGAGAAGAACATAACTATGTACCGTTATGGGTCTTGGTTAATTCGATGACTTTTGGAGAAACAAGTAAGTTCTACTCACATATGAAACATCGTGAAAGAAAGTCTGTGTCAGATAATTTTGACCATAATCATCCTATATCACCGAAAAACTTTAATAATTATTTAAAGACATTAGGTATTTTTAGAAACATACTTGCTCATGACGAGAGATTCTATAACTTTAAGAAAAGAAATAGATATGGAAAACCCTATGTCATTAAGTTTGATGGGTATTTGAACTTAACTGAGATTGACTCTTCTGTTGCAAGTTTAACTTTTATTCTGAAATTATTATTAGAACCAAAAGATTTTAATACTTTTGCAGATCAACTTACGAAAGAATTTATGAACTTGAGCGAAGAATTAGTAACTATAGATTTCCAAGCAGTTTTAAATCAAATGGGATTCATATGTCCATCTTCAAACATCAATAATTTAGATGATATTGTACGTATATTAAAAATCTGACCTATTTTAGATTGATATTAGTTATAAAAATATTCGAGCGCCCTATCGTCGGCGAACTGAAATCTTCACCGTCGCGTACAGGGATATCGTCGGCGAGTTTTTAAAATACCGACGGTAAATCGAGTATCGTCGGTGAAAAAGTGGTTCCCTGAGAATTCGCCGACGATTCGATGATTCCCGTCGGTGAATAGAAATTTGGCCGACGATAAGTCTCATAGCGTCGGCGGGAAGTCTGTTTCACCGATGATTCGCGACGGACAATTGTTTTTCATCGAGTTATCAAGCATTGATCCTAATTTTTTCGATTTACTTTCACAAAATGAAATACCCGTTTAATGATATACGGCCCTCTACTTTTTCAAATAAAAAAGACGATAGAATTTTCATTTCTATCGTCTCGCATTATATTTTCGTTTAGAACCAGTGATTGTGCATTTTCTCTAATGATTCTTTTGTAAGTGGATATCCAACAGATTCTCCTATGACAGCGTCGATACCACAGTATGGACAAATGGCTGTCTTATCTCGATAATCTATGCTCCATTCAGTTATTTCTCTCGGTGAGAAGATACTAACACAATGGAAACATCCACATCGTTCTTCACTTTCTAGCATCGTTTTATTGGCAGTACTATACTTATGAGCGGTTATATGATCCATAATATCTCCTTACAGTACATAGTTTTTATTATTATATCACTAAGTTTAAACCTAGAGAAGGAAGACTTTTAGTCATTTCATTAAGGTTACTTCCAGAGATATCCTCTAGAATTTTTTTCATATCTACTGTAAAATTAAGTTGAGTCATTTGTATTCTCTCCCTGTTAATTTTTGTTGGTAACTAAATTATAACAGAGAATGCGATGGCTCTTTTTTCTATTTTACACAATTATATGAACGTAACTGGTTTCTCGAGAATTCGCCGACGATTCGATGATTCCCGGCGGTGAATAGAAATTTGGCCGACGATAAGTCTCATAGCGTCGGCTGGAAGTGCGTTTTACCGACGATTAGCGCCGGCCCGAGTTTTTTTATCAAATTATGATAGTATGACCCCCTATCGTCGGCGAACTGAGATCTTCACCGTCGCTAACAAGGTTATCGTCGGCGAGTTTTTAAAATACCGACGGTAA
>NZ_KV820801.1:304-3365 GCF_001815515.1 Nosocomiicoccus sp. HMSC059G07 | reverse complement strand
CGATTCGGTGATTCCCGTCGGCGAATAGAAATTTGGCCGACGGTAAGTCTCATAGCGTCGGCGGGAAGTTCGTTTCACCGACGATTCGCGCCAACCCCAAAGGTTTTTCATCGATTTGCGATAGTTTGTCCCATATTGTCATGCAACCCTAGTTTTTCATCTATTTAAGAAGATTAAAAGCCCGCTCCTCCACTCATCAATCGCCTAAACACACTCAAAAATTCTAACTTCTCACAAAATCGCCGAATTTTTTCTTCTTATTATGCATAATAATGAACGTTCACTTGGTATAATAGATGTATAAATATAAAAGGAGTGTTTTTGAAGAAAGCAGTGGTTTACTATGACACGAAAGACGTCCGTATTGAAGAGGTCGAAGAGCCTAAAGTTCAAGATGGTCTTGTGAAAGTTAAGGTTGCTTGGACGGGTATTTGTGGTACGGACTTACACGAATATCTTGGTGGCCCGATCTTCATCCCTGGTGATGAACCGAACCCAATCACTGGTCAAGAGCGTCCGGTCGTTATGGGGCACGAGTTTTCTGGTGTCATTGAGGAGTTAGGTGAAGGTGTTGAAGGGTTAAACGTTGGAGATAAAGTATGTGTAAACCCAGCGTTAACGAATAACTTACACCCGAATCCGTTATATGACTTCTATAAAGAAGGTACTTTCATCGGTCTTGGTTGTGATAGTGCGTTCGCTGATTATGTCGTTGTTCCAAAAGAGAATATCGTTAAATTACAAGATTCAACTTCACTTAAAATTGGTGCACTTGTTGAGCCGACAGCTGTTGCGTTACAAGCGATTCGTGAATCTGAAATGGAATTTGCAGAGTCTGTTGCGATTTACGGTGCAGGCCCTATTGGTTTAGTGACTGTACTTGCTGCACGTGCGGCTGGTGCGAGAGATATCTTCGTATTCGACTTATCAGACGAGCGTTTAGAAAAGGCGAAAGAATTCGGTGCAACTCACACATTAAATAGTGGTAAAGAAGACCCTATCGAGTATATTCACCAGTTCTATCCAGACGGCGTAGATCGTACATTTGAAGTTGCTGGTGTACCGATTACGTTAGAACAATCTATTAAATCAACTCGCCCAAGAGGTATGGTAACAATCGTTTCTATCTTTGAAAGAGCAATCGACTTCAACCCAATGTTACTCACAACAAGTGGTGTAAGAATTTCTTCTACACTTGGATACGAGCCAGACATTTTTGAAGCAACTGTTAAAATGATTGAGTCAGGTCAAATCGACCCAAGCCCAATGATTACAAGTGAAATTGAGCTTGATGAGATCATCGACAAAGGTTTCAACACTCTTATCGAAGATAAGAGCCAAGCGAAAATCTTAGTCAAACTTAGCGACGAAGAATAAGAACAGTTTCAAACATCGTATCCAAATCGGATACGGTGTTTTTTTGTATGCAATTTGGTGGAGTTCATATAAAATCAAATTAGAGATAAAGTTGGGAGGATTTTAATGGAACAGTTAGAAATGCTGAATTTTACAAAAGATGAATTACAAAAACTCGCAGAAAACAAGCAGTTAATCGATGTACGTTCAAAAGAAGAATACGATGAAGTACACATCCCTGGCGCGCTTTTATATCCACTTGATGAAATCGAGACGTTTGATTTACCGAAAGACCGCGAGTATTATGCATATTGCCGCTCTGGAAAACGCAGTGAAATGGCATCACAATACTTAGAACAACTCGGTTACGAATTTAAAAACTTAAACGGCGGAATAATCGCATACGTCAATGAAGTGAAATAAAGATGAGGAGACTCATCTTTTTTTATTTTGCAAACAGATTTTAAAAATCTGCTTAAGGAGTTATTTAAAAACTGAGAATGCTTTTTTAAATACTACGTATTTTAAGAACGGAAATTAGAAAATTGCTTTTAGACTGATTGTACTTTATCAGCTAATATAAGCGTAAAACAGCTGGAGGTTTTATATGTTGGAAAGAAGTTTTGCGCATCAGCAGTTGCGTGCGTTAAAGTGGCGATTACCATTAGATGATAATTCTAAATATTACTTAGAGCGATTAGAGCGTGGGTTTGAAGGTGAAAATGAGTTTTCTGAGATTTTAGCTTCGTATAATACGTGTACAAGTATCCATGATTTTACGTTTGAAATTGATGGCTCTACACGTCAAATCGATACTGTTTTTTTATCTAATAATGAATGTATACTGTTTGAAGTGAAAAACTACATTGGTGATTTTATTTATAAAGAAGATGAGTTTTATGTATATCATAATATGCAGAAAATCCCGTCGCCTGTAAGGCAAGTCGATGAAGCATGGAGTAAATTTCGGGAGTTATTGCAGCGTATCGGCGTACGAAAATCGGTGCGGCATTATGTCGTGTTTATAAACGAAGAATTCCATTTGTATAATGCACCGGATCACCTATCGATTATTACGCGTGCACAACTGAGGCGCGTTCTAGACAATTTGGCTAGAAACCGAGATGCTGTGAGTGATACCACTCTTCAGTTAAAGGAAAAGTTACTCGCGCATAATATAAAAGACACTCGCCCCGCACACGTCATCTATCAATACGATAATTTAAAGAAAAATGTGTTTTGTTTTAACGACGGTTCACCGCTTCACCTATCAGGGCGAAATTCTTATACTTGCGAGATATGTGACTTTAAAACTTCAGTAAAAGAAGTAGTACTTGAAACCGCTCGGGACTTCTCTGTCCTTTTTCCGACAGAGAAAATCACCGTACCTGCACTCATCGACTTCTCAGGTGGCGTACTCACAAAACATAATTTACAAAAAGCATTAAACGAGGAATGCGTACGCCATAATAAAGGTCGCGGTACGTATTATACATTACGATGAAGAAAAAAAGCCCCGTAGTATTTTATCTTGTAAAGTAGCGGTGCGTGCGGACGGCGAATTTGAATGAGAGTGCTCGGCTAGCGGCTGGAAATTGGTTCGAATCGTCGGTGAATGAGCTTGCTCGCCGACGATTCGCTGATTTTGATGGAATCGTCGGTGAACTCAAGTTTCCACCGACGCTATGGGACTTATCGTCGGCCA
>NZ_KV820801.1:0-204 GCF_001815515.1 Nosocomiicoccus sp. HMSC059G07 | reverse complement strand
CGGGAATTGCCGAATCGTCGGCGAATTCTCGAAAATCCCGTTTTTCGCCGACGATACTGTTATTACCGTCGGTGAAATAAAAAGTCGCCGACGATAATGCTGGCTGCGTCGGCGAGAGTTCGTTTTCGCAGGCGATAACCGGAATCGACGGCGAATCCGGCACTCCACCGAGTTACGTCCATATAATTGTGTAAAATAGAAAAA
>NZ_KV820800.1:0-376 GCF_001815515.1 Nosocomiicoccus sp. HMSC059G07 | reverse complement strand
CTCGAACTTATAGCCGTCTTTCTCTTCTGTTGTTGCTTTGAAACGATCATCATCGCGGAATCCTTCTTGATATTTATTTGTATGATCTGATTGTTTCACACGACGTGTTTCATTACCATCTTTGTCTGTGTAAACAATATAGTACTCATGCGTATCTTCGAAGCGTCCCGGTTGTTTCACTTTCTCATATTCATAAGTCACACTTTGGTTCTTCTCATTGATGTAGTTACCTGTTGTTTCTTCACCATTTTCATCATATGGTGTGCCCTCTGTTGAATCTGTAACTTTTGTGAATTTATAACCATCTTTTTCGTCTTTACTTGTTGTGAATTCATCTTCTTCTGTACCTTTAGTTTGGTCTCCAGTATAAGATGTT
>NZ_KV820799.1:343-36657 GCF_001815515.1 Nosocomiicoccus sp. HMSC059G07 | reverse complement strand
TTTCAAGTGGCTAACTTAAACTTGAAATTTAAGTCTCATTTATATTTATAAAAGATAAAAAAATCGATCGATTCATGTGAAGGTAATTCCCACATGAATCGTTTTCGCAGCAAAATTCCAATCCAGTCATCCAGTAATTAGCCCCAGTAAAACAAAAAATCGTATGCGACTCTCTCCGTTCGCATACGATTTTTTATCACTTTTATGGTCTAACTTCTAATTTTTTTGGATTTACAAACTCATAGCCTTTATATCTCAGGCCTTCAAGTATTTTTGGGAGTGCGTCTCTCGTCCATTGACGGTCGTGCATAAGTAAGTTTGCTCCGTGATCGAGGTATTCTGAATGTACCATCTTATATTCGAGAATGTCTTTGTCGAGGTATCCAGGAGTTGCATCGTATCCATACGTCCAGTTCATGGACTGCATACCTTTATTTTTTAAAATTTGTTCAGAAGCTTCTGTATTAATACCAAAAGGAGCGCGGAAGAATCTGGGTTTTTCTCCGGTAATTTCTTCGATGAGATTATTTGTTGATATAATTTCTTCGTTTACTGCTTCATAAGATAACTTTGATAAGTCTGGGTGATTTTGTGTGTGGTTTCCAATTTCAAAACCTAAATTATAAATTTCTTTTAACACATTTTTACCGCGCTCCGAGTTTAAAAACATTCCGTTTACAAAAAAGATTGCAGGTGCGTCGTACTCTTTTAATATATATGCGATGTCTAGCGCATAATCTGCGGGTGCATCATCAAACGTGAGTAACGCAACTTGTGTGTTAGTACCTTCTTCGATTGGAAGGACTCTATACGTTTCGTGATCTATATAATACTCTCTCGCTATTTCTTCATCTTCTTCTACAATTTCAGTTTCAGTGTCTTCTTCACTCTCATCATGATCATTTTCGTCTTCTTCAGGTTCAGTTTCCTCTTCAACAATTGTTTCAGTGTTGTCATCAGTTTGTTCGGGTACTTTTTCTGTATGTTCTTGAGTGTCTTCTTTTGATGTACATGCAGATAAAATAAGGAAAGATAGTAGTAACATATAAAGAATTTTCTTCATAACAATTAAACACCTCTTACTTCATATTATATATGAAATTTTAAGAAGTTTAATAAACTTAAAGGAATTTCTATGAAAGATTAGTATAATAATGTTAAACATGTTTATTGAGGTGGTATAAGTGAGTAAAGAAGCTTTATTGATTGTTGATATGAGTAACGACTTTGTAGATTTAGACGGGCCATTAAACGTTGGAGAAGCTGGACCTGCCATTACGCCTTATATACGAGATTTAGCGGACGAATTTTTACAAGATGGTAAGTATGTGGTGATTTCTATGGATGACCATGCGCCGGATGATGCGCACTTTGATTCTTGGCCAGTGCATAACGTAACAGGGACAAAAGGACAAGAGTTATATGGACCACTTAAAGAATGGTACGATGAAAACAAAGATAATGATCACATTATTTATTCAATGAAAGAAAACTATAATGCATTTTTTAACACTGGTTTAGATGAAGTGTTACGTGAGCGTGACGTTGATACGGTACACATTTGTGGAGTCGCAACGGATATTTGTGTGTTTTTAACAGCGTCAGGTGCAGATGCGAATGGTTTTAAAACAGTCATCCACAAACGTGGAGTCGCGACGTTTACAGATCAACAAGAGTCGAGTCTAGAACATATGGCGCGTTGCTTCCATTCAGAAATTGTAGAATAAAATTACATACATAATATTGAATAGGAGGAGTAATATGTTTGATTTAAAGAAAAAAGTTGCACTTGTTACAGGTGGCGCGAACGGAATTGGTAAAGGGATTTCGACGATGCTTCAAAAAGCTGGAGCATTCGTTATTATTGCAGATTTAGACAAAGAAAACGGTGAAAAAGTCGCAAAAGAATTAAACGGAGAATTTTACGAGCTAGATGTGACAAATCTTGATGGTATCGAAAAAACGGTCGACAGCATCGTTGAATCTCACGGAAAAATCGATATCCTCGCTTCAAATACAGGGATATTCCCTCAAAAATTCATTGAAGACATGTCTGAAGCAGATTACGACAAAGTACTTGACGTTAACTTAAAATCATCTGTCTTTGTAAGTAAAGCTGTGTTAAAGCATATGAAAAAGGCGAATTACGGCCGTGTTATCTTTACATCTTCAGTAACAGGACCAATCACTGGATATCCAGGGTGGGCACATTACGGTGCGTCAAAAGCAGCACAACTTGGATTTATGAGAAGTGCAGCGTTAGAGTATGCAAAGTACGGTGTAACAGTAAACAGTGTGCAACCAGGTAACGTATTAACAGAAGGGTTAAAAGCCCAAGGTGAGGAATATTTAGAAGGTACAAAATCTATCATTCCGATGCATGAATTAGGAAAGCCCGAGGATATTGGTGCAGCAGTTGCATTCTTTGCATCTGACGAAGCGGGTTATATTACAGGACAAAGTATCGTCGTCGATGGTGGACAGATTTTACCAGAAGAACCAGACGGTATTTTATAGAACGATTTGAAAGTTTAAATGGAGCGTATTTTTATGAAAAAAATGATTGGACTTTCAGTGCTTACGATATTTTTAGTCGGATGTACTGGAAACAACGGCATTATTAATAAAGACGATCACAAAGTAACTTCAACGCCTGCTGAAACAAATGAGCAGGTAGAAGAAGAAGTTGTCGAAGAGACACCACTTGTAACGGAAGAAAATGTGTTTACAGAAGGTACGATCGAACAACTCGTAAACCCAGCGTATGCATTATCTGAAACATATGAACCGTCTGACTTAGTACTCGTTGACTTACTGAGCACGCAAGAGACATATTTAAGAAGTGAAGCATATGAGGCACTAAAAGAACTATTTGAAGCTGCAAATGAAGAAGGTCTACAACTTTATGCAGTGTCTGGATATCGATCATATGCAATGCAAGAAACGCTTTACAATAACTATGTATATCAACATGGACAAGAAGAAGCCGATCGATTTAGTGCAAAGCCAGGGACAAGTGAACACCAAACAGGACTTGTGATGGACGTCAGTAGTGAAAGTGCGTGGTTTGGTTTATCAGAAAGCTTTGAAGCAACACCAGAAGGTGAGTTTGTAAAAAACAACGCACATAAATATGGATTTGTCGTTCGTTATTTAAAAGGTAAAGAAGATATTACGGGGTATATGTATGAACCGTGGCATATACGTTACTTTGGTAAAGAACTCGCACAAGAATTATACGATAGCGGGTTAACATACGAAGAATATCTAGAAAATAACAATATATCATTAACACCAGTAAGTGAAGTAAAATAAATTTCAATAATACTAACGCCTTTTGACCAATCAACATCTCTTCTGAAAAAGATATATCTCTTTTATAGTTGTACAATATATTGTACAATTCGATTAGGGGATGATAGTAATGAGTGTAGAAACATATTCAAATGCAAGAAAAAATTTCAGACAACTAATTAATCAGGTAAATGAAAATAGCGAAGTGATAACAATCACAACAAATGAACATAATGCTGTTTTGATGTCTGAAGATGATTATAATTCTATTATGGAAACTTTTTATTTACAAAAAAATCCATACAATAACGAGCACTTAAAACGTTCAATTTCACAATTAGAAAATGATGAAATAGTTAAGGTTAATATTGATGACTAAACTACTCATTACATTTTCAACTGATGCTTTTGAAGACTATAAAGAGTGGCAAATACAAGATAGAAAAACTTTGAAAAAAATTAACCAGCTCATCAAAAGTATTGAAAGAGATGGAGTACTTGAAGGTATCGGTAAACCAGAAAAATTAAAAGGAAATCTAAGTGGCTGGTATAGTAGGAGAATTACACAGGAACATAGACTTGTATATAAGATTGATAAAGGATCAATTATGATTGCTTCATGTAAATATCATTATAAATAAATGCAGTGTATACTATGTTCACATCGGTGATAAAATGAAAAATATGAGCTAGAAAAGTGGAAATATAATGAACAATATAATTAACGGAAAAGAGATATAAAGCAAGATTCGTGTTGTTTAAACAGAATCTTGCTTTTTTATTTCTTAACAGTGATTAAGTCAACTGATACAGGTCGGTTTTTATATTGAGATAGTATTATTCATACATAAAGTTGAATTATTTATCTAAAACTTTAATAAAAATAGAAACATATCAAATCTAAGCGTTCAAAATTTAATACGATAAATGAAAGATAATTACACTAATATTTTTGATTGTAAAATAATTATTATATATTAAAAACACATTTCAATAACGATATTCAGTATAAAAAAAGAGGTTTATGTATAAAAAATAATCTCATAATAAAAAATAATTAGGCCTCAAAAACATTGGTACTATCAGATTTTCTAAAAACTAGAAAAAGAATAATACTATTTTTATGAATTTTACATAAAAAAAGTTCTTTACTTAGAATATATATTATATAGAATTTAGGTATAAACTATTATTGGGAGGGCTTACATTGAAACAGATGTTAATGAGTGTAGGAGCAAAGCAGGTAGTAGAAATTTGTGCAAATGTAAAAAAAGATGAAACGGTGTGTATTGTAACTGAGCCAAAAACATTGTCTATAGCCGAGGCTATATCAATAGCAGTAAGCAACGT
Source organism: Nosocomiicoccus sp. HMSC059G07 (assembly GCF_001815515.1). Classification (NCBI taxonomy): domain Bacteria; kingdom Bacillati; phylum Bacillota; class Bacilli; order Caryophanales; family Staphylococcaceae; genus Nosocomiicoccus; species Nosocomiicoccus sp. HMSC059G07. Next base: position 32,013 of record NZ_KV820799.1, on the reverse strand, counting down.
AGGTGCTGAACCGATCATTACAATCATTAAACCAAGAATTGCAGATAGTACAGAACCGCCTGAAGCTGTAGCGGAGACCATGCGAAAGAGTGATGTGTTTATTAGTGCTGTGTATACTTCTATAACGCATACACATGCTGTTAAAAATGCAATTGAAAGCGGTTCACGTGGGATAATGCTAACTCAGTTTGATGAAAATATGTTAATAGATAGTGGTGTGTTAGCTGACTTCCCAGCTGCAGCACCTACATGTGAAAAAGTTGGAGCTCTATTAGAAAATGCAAATGAAATCCACTTGACAACAATCTATGGTACAGATCTTAAAATGACAGCAAAAGGTAGAAAAAGCAATTCGATGACGGGTATGGTTAAAGCTGGTCAATTTGCTCCAGTACCTACAATTGAAGCAAATGTTTCACCTAATGAAGGGAGTGCTGAAGGTGTTATAGTTGTTAATTCAAGTATACCTTATATTGGTATAGGTATATTAAATGAAAATGTCATTTGTGAAGTCAAAGATGGTTTTATCACAAGCATCTCAGGAGGAAAAGAAGCCGAAATTTTATCTGAGGATTTAAAAAATAAAAATGATAAATTTGTTTATAATATAGCAGAGATTGGTGTCGGACTTAATCCGAGATGTAAATTTAATGGTCTAATGCTAGAGGATGAAGGTGTATACGGCTCTGTTCATATTGGAATTGGTTCCAGTATTACATTGGGTGGAAATGTAAAAGCGAATTGTCATTACGATTTAATCATGACAGGTGTAACTCTAGTGATTGACGGCAAAACCGTAATTAAGAATGGTGAGGTTTTAGTATAGGAGGAAAATCTATGATTAAGAATAAAATATGGATTTTATTAGCTAGTATTTCATTAATAATTCTTGTTGCATGTAGCGGTGAAACCGAAAATTCGAAAAAATCTTCAGAGTTCCCTGATGAAAATTTAACCGTTATTGTACCATTTGGAGCCGGTGGTGGAACAGACTTATATATTAGGGAAATAATGGATATAATGATCAAGGAAAATATTTATCTGAAAAACATAAAAATTGAAAATAAAGAAGGAGGAAGTGGTGCAAAAGGATATTCTTATCTCAAAAAACAAAATGGTAACGCTTACTTTGTTTCCCCTACTGCTGCCAGCTTCTTTTCTACACCAATTGTATCCAATGCTGGGTATGAAGTTGAAGATTTTACCCCTATAGCTTTGATGGGAACTGAAGACCTATTCCTTATGGTTAATGGAGATTCTTCAATTAATTCTCTAGATGACTTTATTGAGGAATCAAATAAAAGGCTTCTCAGAGTAGGTGGAGTTGGACAGATTAGTGATGAGAGAATGATACCTGAACAGTTTGCAAAAGAAGCCGACATAAAAATTGAGTATGTTCCTTTCCAAGGGGCAGGGGAATTAATAAGCGCACTGACATCCGATAGTCTAGATGCTATTGTCGGGAATCCAACCAGATCTATGGGACAAATAGAAAGTGGGATGTTTAAACCTCTGGCATTTTCTGGTAAGGAAAGATTCCATAGTTTAAAAGAAGTACCTACCTTTATAGAAGAGGGTTATAACGTTAATCTATCACAACCCCGGGGAATTGTGATGCCTGGGAATATTTCTGAAGAACAAAAACAATGGTGGATAGATGCAATGAAACAAGTATCCGAGACAGAGCGTTGGAAAAACTTTGTTAAGAAAAATGGTATGACCGATGAATTTTTATTTGGTGAAGACTTTGAACAAATGTTGAAAGAGACGAACGAAACATACAAAAAAGCTGTTAAGAATATCCAAGAGTAGTTAGGAGAGGACTTTTTATGAGAGTAATATTCAACTTAGCTATTACTATAACAGCTACATGCGCATTTTTAATTGCTTTAAGTTATCAGATTTGGATTGAGGGAAGGCCAGGAGAAGGCTTCTTCCCTTTGCTCATAAGCGGAACATTAATACTTCTATCGAGTATTAATATTATTTTAGATATTAGAAAAGAAAGAAATAAAGAATCTCTATATCTACAAGATACCGAGAAAAAGAGTAAGTCGGATATTTATTTTGAGTTAAAAGATTTGGTAATCGTTCTTATTCTTATCGCGTTTTACATGATTCTCTTCAATATTCTAGGTTATATAATCTCAACTTTAGTGTTTATGATTGCAATTCTCTTCTATTTGAAACCAGGATCAGCGGTTAAAAACATATTAATCTCGATTCTTTTAGTTGTAGTTATTTATACGGTTTTTGATTATACACTCAATACAGGCCTACCGAAAGGAACACTTTAATAAAAGGGTGATTAAATGGATTTTATTTCAAACATGATAACAGGATTTGAAATCGCCATTACTCCAGAAAATATTATAGCCTTGGTGATTGGGGCATCGATAGGTATGATTATCGGGATTATACCAGGTTTCGGTGCATCAGCTACCCTTGCAATATTACTGCCATTAACTTTAGGTTTAGATCCTACAACCGCAATTATTATGCTAGCAGGAATATATTATGGTTCAATGTATGGAGGATCTACTACGTCAATTCTTATCAATACACCTGGAGACTCCGCGGCAGTTGTAACTGCATTTGAAGGTTACCCGATGACAAAGAAAGGTTTAGCTTCAAAAGCACTAATTTTACAAGCTATGGCATCGTTTATTGGTGGTACTATCGGAGTGTTTTTAATATTTTTAATGGCACCTAGTTTAGCGAATTTTGCTTTAAAGTTTGGGCCACCTGAGTACTTTATGCTAATGTTATTGGGTTTACTAACATTAGTTTGGATGTCTGAAGGTAGTATACTAAAAAGTCTCATTTCAGGATTATTAGGTCTACTTGTAGGTACAATCGGTCTTGATGTTATTACGGGAAGCCCTAGATATACATTTGATTCTCCTGAATTATTACACGGCATTAGCTTTATACCAGTCACAATAGGGCTTTTTGGTATAGGTGAGATTTTATATAGATTGTATAAAGGGGAACATAAAAATTTTAATAATAAAAATTTAAATGTTTCTCTTAAGAATAAGAACGCATGGCCAACAAAAAAAGAAATAGGAGATTCAAAGTTCGCATTTGGTCGTGGTTCAATTATTGGTTTCTTTGTTGGTGTTTTGCCTGGGGCCGGAGCTACCATTGCATCTTTTTTAACATATACTATCGAAAAGAAATTGTCAAAAATGCCAGAGAAATTTGGAAAAGGACACATTCCTGGATTAGTAGCACCTGAGGCAAGTAATAATGCCGCGGTCTCGGGTGCTATGATTCCCTTACTTTCACTAGGCATTCCAGGCTCCGCATCTACAGCTATTCTTTTAGGTGCGCTCATCTTATATGGTTTACAACCAGGACCTTTACTTATGATAAATAACCCAGAATTGACATGGGGCGTGGTATCGAGCATGTATTTAGGAAATGCTATTTTACTATTGATTAATATCGTAGCAATTCCAATATTCCTTGCAGTTGTAAAGGTGGACTATAGAATTATTATGCCTATTATTGTTACGCTGTGTCTTGTCGGAACTTATAGTTTAAATAATAGTATAATAGAAGTCTATTTTTTATTGGTGTTCGGTATTATTGGGTTTTTTATGAAGCTCTATGGATTTTCTCCAGCGGCATTTGTACTAGCTCTAGTTTTAGGTCCTTTGGCTGAGAATAATTTGAGACAATCATTAATTATGTCGAATTATGGTTTTGAAATATTCTTTTCTAGACCAATTTCATTGGTATTATTTATTATTATTGGTTTAGTAGTAATAGCACCGCTAGTTTTGAAGTTAACTCGTAAAAAATGAATTAGATTAAAATGAGGTTTACGAAAGATGAAAATTAATGATTCCAATATTTCTGCTAAGCCCTTAAGTCAACAAGTGTATGAGAACATTAGAGAATCTATTATTAATGGTATCTTTTCTCCAGGAACTCGTTTAAAAGAAAAAGAAATGTGCCAAGAATTAAAGGTGAGTGCTACTCCGCTTAGAGAGGCATTCCAACAACTTTCAAAAGATGGATTAGTCGAGGTCATTCCATATAAAGGTGTTAGGGTCCGTGAAATTGAAGTTAATGACCTTGAAGAAATTTATATTTGTCGATCAATGCTTGAAAAGCAGGCAATTGAATTGGCAATCATAAATAGTGATAAGGAATTTGTTAGTGTATTAAAAAGAATTATAGAAAATTCGAAGAAGGCTGCAAATTCGAAGAGCTATGTAGAGCTTAATACAGAGTTTCATAATAGAATATTTAAACAAGCCAATAATGTTAGACTCAGTAATTTTTTTAGTCAAATTGAAGAAGTTATAATCCATAACCGAGTATATTCATCGTATAGCGAAGAAAGAATTAAAGAAATAAATCTAGAGCACGAAGAAATAGTTGATTGTATCGAGAAAGCTGATATTAAACGAGCAAAGTATTGTATTGAACAACATATTAAAAATGGCTTTAATTATATGGTGAACTCCCTGAAGATGGAATAATAAAAACTATATTAACAGATTTTATTTATTGATTAGGCTTTAGTATGTTCGGACTTATTTAATAGTAATTCAAGGAGGTTGTTATTGTGAATAATAATTATTTTAAAGAGGTTGTTTTTGTTAATGAACTAACGAATGGTGTGTTGGATCCCAATCAACCTATGAAGTTCCACTTGAAGGACGGAGGAACGATTATTGCTAATACTGCACCTGGATGTTGGGGCCCGATGATAACTCCTGAACTCAAAGGAGGGCACGAGGTAACTCAACCAGTGTTTGTTGAAGGAGCTGAAATTGGTGACGCGGTAGCTATAAAAATAAAGGCGATAGAAGTGACGTCTGTAGCCACTAGTTCTGGAACAGATGCCCCTATAGAGGGCAGGTTCAATGGTGACCCTTTTGTTGCGGGTTATTGCGAGATGTGCGATAAAGAGAATCCTAAGACTGTAGTGCAAGGAGTAGGAGAGGATTCTATTAAATGTGCTACATGTGGTAGCACTGTTACTCCTTTCGACCTGACACACGGTTATACAATGGTATTTAACGAGGACAAGACTATTGGAATTACTGTTGATGAGCAAGCCGTGCAAAAAATTACAGAAAGTCCGAAAAAGTATATGCATACTCCAGATTATTCAATTCAAAACCCTATCGTCTCATTTGCTAAGCATGAAATTCCTAATGTAACCGCACGAGTGATTCCATTTTTAGGACAACTAGGAACAATGCCATCTAAGGCTTTCCCTGACTCTCATAATGCTGGTGATTTTGGTCAATTTTTAATTAATGCACCTCATCAATATGGTATGAGTGAATCAGATTTATCCCATCGTACAGATGGACATATGGATATTAATAGAGTCAGGCAAGGTGCGATTCTTTTAGCCCCTGTTAAAGTTAAGGGTGGCGGTGTATATATGGGAGATATGCACGCAATGCAAGGTAATGGAGAAATTGCTGGACATACTACGGATGTTTCAGGAATTGTTCAACTCGAAGTGTCTGTAATAAAAAACCTAAAATTAAAAGGTCCTATATTATTACCTCTTGAGGATGATCTACCGTTAGTAGCAAAACCTTTCACATCTAAAGAACTGGAAGAAGCTCGTGCGTTGTCAGAAGAATGGGGTATGCATAGTAAAATCGAAGAAAGTTATCCACTAAGTTTTATTGGAACTGGGGCAAACTTAAATGATGCAACAGATAATGGGATACAACGGGCATCTGAATTATTAGGAATACCTATTGAAGAAGTTAAAAATCGTGCTACAATAACAGGTTCAATTGACATTGGGCGCCATCCAGGTGTTGTTACAATAACTTTTCTTGTTCCGAAAAAATTACTTGATAAGTTGGACATGGGACATATTGTATCTAGATTTTACAAAAAATAAAATGTTAAACATATAGCGATTTTAATTTAATAATAGGCGTTTGTACTAAGCAGTAAGTCGTTTGTTCAAATTAATAATAACTCTTTTGTTATTCAGGGGTTTAGGTTAAATATATCTTTGAAATATATTAGAAATAAAAGAGCTGTTTTATTTTTTAGTACTCAGGAATAAAGTTGCTTTTTGTTTTCGACTAAAAGTACAAATTTAAGTTGGACTATGAAAGCTGCATCCTTCTAAATTTAAGAGGATGCAGCTTTTTTTATCTTATCTATGAATAAGTCAACCTATTCTAGTCAATTTTTATATTGAAATTGTATTATTCATACATAAAGTTGAATTATTTATCTATTTTCGTTACATTTTAGAAAAGAGAACGCTTTTTGTGAGGAGTGTGTCGGATGGATATTAAGCAGTTTTCCGAGGATTCTTTAACGATTTACCTCGGTGACACAGTGGATGTTGAGACGAATCAAAAGTTGATGATTTTAAAATCGATAATTGAGTCATGGAATTTTCATGGCATTTATGAAATTGTACCGTCTTATACGTCGCTTACGATTCATTATGACTTATTAGAAACTGATGTGACAAAGTTAAAAGAGAAACTAGGTGAAGTGGATACGGCTCTACTCGACATTTCTGAGTTGTCTTATAAAGTTGTCGAAATTCCGGTATGTTACGGCGGAGACTATGGGCCAGACGTCGAACGTTTTGTAACGGATGAGTTTACAGAAGACGATTTAATACATCTTCATGCAGGTAGAGAGTATCATATTTTTATGCTCGGATTTATGCCAGGATTTCCGTTTCTCGGTGGGTTAGATGAAAAACTATATAAAGAACGTTTAGACAACCCACGCACAAAAATCCCTGGAGGATCTGTAGGAATTGGGGGAGAGCAAACGGGTGTGTATCCGTTTGATAGTCCAGGTGGTTGGAATATTATCGGTCGTACGCCAGTCCCGTTATACGATAATAATCGAAGTGAACCGATACTGTATGAAGCAGGAGACCGTATTGTGTTCCGTTCAATTTCTGAAGAAGAATATGACACGATTGTCGAGGCATATAATAACGGTGTTTATAAAGCAAAAGTGACGAAGCGAGGTAGTAATAATGACAATTAAAATTATTCATCCTGGAATGTATACGACAATACAAGATAGAGGGCGTTATGGATATGAGTCACTCGGTTTTTCACCAGCTGGGGCGATGGATTATGAGAGTTATTATTTAGCAAACCAGTTGATCGGTAACGACTTAAACACGCCTGTCTTAGAGATGACATTAAAAGGCGCGAAGTTTCAAGTGACGAGCAACGTGACAATTGGAACGGCTGGAGCAGATATGCCGCTACTCATAAACGATGAAGAATATAGAGTCGGAGCAGCGATTGATTTAGTAAAAGGCGATATCGTTGAATTTGGATACGCGCGTCACGGTGTGCGTACATATGTCGCATTTTTAGGTGGATTTGATATCGATGAAGAACTTGGGAGTTATTCTACTCATTCGAGAAGTAAAATTGGTGGGTTCCAAGGTAGAGTGCTTCAACCGTTTGACGTCTTATATATAAACGGTGGGCTCGCGCGACATGGTTATAAAGTTGTAACGAAAGAGCTCGACACGTCAAACGTAATTAGAGTAGTTAAGGGACAACAATATGACCGCTTCGATGAGGAAAACTTAGATCACTTTTTCCATAGCGAATATACAGTATCAAAAGAAAGTGACCGAATGGGATATCGTTTAGATGGTGAATCTGTTGAAGCGACGAGTCACGATATTATTAGCGAAACGATACTGTTCGGGAGTATTCAGGTGCCTAAAAACGGAAAGCCAATTATATTGCTTTCAGACCGACAAACAGCGGGCGGTTATACAAAAATTGCGACCGTTGCGAAAGTCGACATTCAAAAAATCGCACAAAAGAAACCTGGAGATAAAATACAATTTAAACTCATCACGATAGAAGAAGCGACTGAGCTGTATAAAGAACAGTTACGCGCGATTCATAATAAAGAGTTTATCGGAACGACAAAAGAGTTTAATAACGTAAGACGCCCAGTTTCACAGCGTATTCATACATTAATTGGAGGTAAAGCGTAATGGATATCAATACAGTAAAAGAACTGATTAAACTATTGAACGATGAGAATTTATCGGTTTTAAAAATAGAAAGTGATGATATTAAAGTACACCTTGAACGTGATACGAATGTTTCAAAAGGAGGTAGTCAGAAAGTTGTAACGAATGCGCCTATTGAGAGTAAAGAAACAATAACACCAGCAGATCCTTCTAAATATATAGAAATTACTGCACCTCAGATCGGTACATTCTATACAAAGAAAGATGAGCACAGCAGTGAAAACTTCATAGAGGTTGGCGACCGAATTGAAGTGGGTGACCAAATTGGTTACATTGAAGCGATGAAAATGTTTAACGATTTAAAATCAGACGTCTCTGGAATTGTTAGAGAAATCGTCGTACACAATGGAGAAGATGTAGAATACGGGGATGTACTCGTCCGAGTAGAACCGGAGGGTAATTAGTATGAGAAAAGTATTAATTGCAAACCGCGGAGAGATTGCGGTACGTATCATTCGTACGTTAAAAGAAATGAACATGACGAGTGTTGCGGTATATTCTACAGCTGACAAAAACTCGCTCCACGTGGCGATTGCGAACGAAGCATATGCAATTGGTGGACCAAAAAGTATCGATAGTTATTTAAACATCGATGCGATTTTAACTGCAGCTGAATTATCTGGAGCCGACGCGATACATCCAGGTTATGGATTTTTATCAGAATCAGCGGAGTTTGCGAGACGCGTCGAAGAAGCGGGACTGATTTTTATTGGACCAACTGCAGATATGATGGAAAAAATGGGTAACAAATCGATGGCGCGTGAAACGATGGCGAGTGTTGGAGTACCTGTAATCCCAGGAAGTGACGGGATCATCGACTCTGCTGACGACGTAAAAGAGATTGCGAAAGTCCATAACTACCCACTCGTCATAAAAGCTGTGTCAGGTGGCGGCGGTAAAGGGATGCGTTTTGCGTATAGTGACAAAGACGTAGACAAACTATATTATGACGCTAAAAACGAAGCGAAAAATGCGTTTAATGATGACAGACTATACGTAGAAAAGTTTATCGAGAAAGCACGACATATCGAAGTTCAAGTCATTGGTGATGGTAAAGGTGATGCGGTTCACTTATATGAGAGGGACTGTTCAATTCAGCGTAACAACCAAAAGCTGTTAGAAGAAGCACCCGCTGCTATTTTATCTGACGAAGAACGTAAATACATTACAGAAACGACACGTGACGCGATGAAACAGTTAAAATATCGCGGTGCTGGAACGGTCGAGTACTTATATGTTGAAGAAGAAAAGAAATTTTACTTTATTGAAATGAATACACGTGTGCAAGTCGAACATACAATTACAGAAGAAGTGACAGGTAAAGACATTATTAAAGCACAAATCATGGTCGCTTATGACGGTGAAATAGGTTTTACTCAAGACGACGTGAGTTTAAATGGTCACGCAATTGAAGCACGTATTAACGCTGAAGATCCGATGCACCAATTTAGACCGTCTCCTGGTAAAATCGAAGAGCTGCACTTCGGGCTTGGGCGTAATGTGCGAATTGACTCACATTTATACACGGGGTATACGATACCTCCGTATTACGACTCGATGGTCGCAAAACTCATCGTAAAAGATGATGACCGTGACTCTGCACTTACAAAACTCAAACTTGTCATCGGAGAAACAGTCATTGAGCCGATTAAAACGAACTTAGACTTTCAATTTTTCTTACTGTCACATCACAAAGTAATTGCGAATGATTATGATATCAAATTTATTTACGAAGAAAATATTATCGATACGGAGTGATAACGATGACACTAACAATTGATTTAAATGCAGACTTAGGCGAAAGTTTCGGGAACTATACAATCGGAAATGATGACAAAATTATTCCGCTTATTTCGTCAGCAAACGTCGCATGTGGTTTTCACGCGAGCGACCCTAAAGTAATGTTAGAAACAGTTAAACTCATTAAAGAATCAGGCGCGGGGCTCGGAGCTCATCCAGGATTCCCAGACAAAGAAGGATTCGGACGTAGGTATATGGACTGTACAGATGAAGAAATTTATAGTATGGTATTGTATCAACTTTCTGCGCTAGACGGTATTGCGAGAACAGTCGGAGTTGAAATGAATCACGTCAAACCACACGGTGCATTATATAACGCAACGTTTACAGATAAAAACCTCGCCCGCGTAATCGCACAAGCCGTCAAAGACTTTAATCCAAATTTAAAGTTAATGGGGCTATCGGAAAACAACCTCGTAAAAGCTGGAGAAGAAATAGGTTTACAAGTGGTACATGAAGTGTTTTTAGATCGTGCGTATGAAAACGACGGTACACTTGTCTCTAGACGTAAAGAGGGTGCGATGATTACAGATAGTAAACTAGCAGTTGAACGCGGGATTAGAATGCTTATTGAAGGTAAAGTAGAAGCAATAGACGGCACAGACATAGACATTAAAGCAGATAGTATTTGTGTACACGGTGATGGTGAAAAAGCACTACAATTTGTAAGAGAAATTAAATCTGCACTTGAAGCAAAAGGAATTGAAATACAAACGATGTAATCAAGATGAAGGAGTGAACTTATGCAAGGTGAAAAACAAAAATTAACAGCGTCACAACGTAGGCTACTATTTGGCGCAGTATTCTTGATGGCTACGTCATCAATTGGTCCAGCATTTTTAACACAGACGACAGTATTTACTGAACAGTTTTTAGCGAGTTTTGGATTTGCGATTTTAATATCAATTATCATTGATATCGGCGCACAATCAAATGTATGGCGTGTGTTATCAGTTAGCGGGAAACGTGGACAAGATGTTGCGAATGAGGTATTTCCTGGTTTAGGATCATTTATCGCAATTTTAATCGTGATCGGAGGATTTGCGTTTAACATCGGTAACGTTGCAGGCGCAGGGATCGGTTTCAATGCGATATTTGGTTGGGATGTGCGAATTGGTGCAGCAATTACAGGAATATTTGCGATTATCATTTTCCTCATTAAAAATGGAAGAGCCGTAATGGACATCGTCACGCAAGGGCTCGGTATACTAATGATTTTAATCGTGTTATACGTTGCGATTGAATCAAAACCAGATATCGGTGAAGCAGCATTTAGAACGATTGTGCCTGAAGATCCACTATCAATGTTACTTCCAATTGTTACTATTGTAGGTGGGACAGTTGGAGGATATATCACGTTTGCCGGAGCACACCGTTTAATTGAAGCGGGTGTGACAGGTAAAGAGAATTTACATTTCGTATCTAAAGCAGCAAACTATGGGATTATTACAACAGGTGTCATGCGTACGTTACTATTCTTAGCAGTACTTGGTGTACTTGCTCAAGGTGCAGTGCTAGATCCAGATAACCCACCAGCGTCAGTATTCCAATTTGCGCTTGGAGACATCGGAGTAAAAGTATTCGGTGTCGTATTACTCGCTGCAGCACTATCTTCAGTCATCGGTGCGGCATATACGAGTGCGAGTTTCTTACGCGGATTTGGAAAAGTGTTTGATAAGCACAACAACCTCATCATCATAGCTTTCATTTTAGCATCGACGATTGTTTTCGTATTCATCGGTAGACCTGTAACACTACTCATACTTGCAGGTGCATTCAACGGACTCATTCTACCAGTCACACTCGCTGCGATCCTACTCGCATCGAGAAAGAAAAGTATCGTTGGAGATTACCGCCATCCAACAGCATGGTTAATATTTGGAGTAATAGCAGTTATCGTTACTGCAGTAGCAGGGATACTATCGTTAGAGGGACTTGCACAACTTTGGAATGGATAAAGTAATAGAAGTTCGCGTATAATCGAACTATATGACAAAACAAATTTATGATTATAGTATGGATTTAAATTTTATATAAAAAGCACCCTGAAGTTGGATCAAAGCCTAACTTCAGGGTTATTTATTATTATGAGATGATCTTCTATAATAAGTTAAAGGAATAAGGAAGAATCAGGTAATTTTTTTATTTCTTCCAATACTTGATTAGGAGATTTTTCCTCGATATGCCAAGTTCTGTACGTCGTTTTTTTTATAAATTCATTTAACAATATCTCCACTTCTTTTATGCAAATTTGCATATATAAAATTTTGTCAAATTGTTGTATGATTAAGTTAATACGCATATATGAATGAGGTATAGATCCAATCATAGGTGAAATATAAACAAGAGTATTACTATACATACATAAACTTATATTAATAAGTAATGGAACCAGCTAGTATTTGTAAGAGGTGCTATATTATGAGAAATATATTCATTTATTTTGCAAGTGTCTTAGTTCTAACGACAGGTGGTCTCATATATAATTTTGCGATAAGTTATTATATATTAGACGTTACAAAGTCTCCCTTATTATTTTCAATTAATACTGTAATAATGAGTGTTGGAACAATCATCTCACTCCCGATAATGGGTACTTTTATAGATAAGTATAACAGGAAATCTATAATAATATTTTTGGAAGGGCTTTCTTGTTTAAGTCTTATTTTGCTTCTAACATATATTTATATTTATGGTTTTAATATTTATTTTCTATTTTTTATTACAGCGATTAGATCGTTCATCGTGCCGGTTGTTTCTAATGCTTTTGATGCTTCACTCACTCAATTATTTAACGAAGATAAAATTCAAAATATTTTAGGGCAGGTTGGAACGATAAGAACAACAGTGTTTTTATTAGGACCATTAATAGCAGGAGTTATCTATGGCTTTGTTACCTTAGAAACTATGATATTAATATTTTTAATTTTACAATTTATTTCTTTACTTTTAAATTTCTTTTTAGTGTTTGATGAATATGAGACTAATCCGATAAAAGAACATGAAGACAAAGAAAACATTATAAAATATGTGGTGAGAAAGAATAAAGAAGCCTTTAAATATATTGAAAAAAATGATGTCTTATGGCGGATTATTCTTTTAGCAATGATTATTAATAGTGTTGGTGCAGCAAGTTTCAGTGTTTTACCAGATACAATAATGATTAAAGAATTATCATTCGATCCATATTATGTCGGAATAGCTAGTTCCATAATGGGCTTAGGATCCTTATTAGCTACATTAGTTCTTTCGAGGTTGAAACTAAACAATCCCTTAAAAGCAATGAAAATGGCATTTTTAGTACTAGCTATAGTAATGACTACCTTTACATTACCTGTATACGTTAATATGAACAATATTTATAGCTTGGTATATCTATCGCTGATAGGATTGACTATGGCTTTTACATTTCAATTTGTATCAATACCAATGATGAGTTATATGCAAAAGAGTATCGATAACCAATTCAAAGGAAGAGTTTTTTCTCTGTTAAATACTTTAGGAAATGTTTTGTTGCCTATTGGAACTTTAATATTTGGAGCTCTTTATGAAATGAAAATATATTTTTCAGCTAACTTATTTTCTTCAATCATAGTTATTATTGTTGCTTCCTTATTATTAAATAATAGTGTGATTAGGAAGAGCAAAACAATATATAATAACAAAATTCAACTATAGAAGGAGGGATGAAAATGGTACTAAAATTACAAGAGTTAAATCCATTTTCATCCTTAATACCAATCTATTATAGATTTTTACTGAATGCCGAAACACACCTAAAGTTGGATTCTAGTATTCAACTTTAGGTGTTTAGTTCAAAATCTCTCTTTTACCGTTTCTATACTAAATCCAATCGCTCTTTATAGCACTTACGACATACAGGGACGTATTCTTCGTCACCGATTTGAATCGATTCACCGACATTTGTCGGAATATTATTATGTAATCTCATGTTTAATGTCGCTTTTTTATTGCAGAACTGACAAACCGTTTTTAATTCGTCAATAGCATCAGCGAGTTCCAGTAGTGTACGACTGCCTTCAAACAATTCATTTCTAAAATCTGTTTTTAAACCGAAAGCAATGACAGGAATATCGAGTAAGTCTGGAATATCGCTTAAATTATGAATGTCTTTTTTCGATAAAAATTGAGCTTCATCGATTAAAACTGCAAATACTTTTTCTTTCTCATTCTCTTTTTTAACTTTTTCAAAGATATCATCCGTTATATACTCTGCTTCGAGTTCTAAGCCGACTCTAGATTTTATTTTTTTATACCCACTTCTTGAATCAATCGGTGTTGTATACGCCAAGCATCTCTTACCTTGAGTCGTATATTGATGATGCGTCGTGATAATTTGATTACTTTTGTTACTTTGCATTGTCCCGTAACGAAAATAAAGTTTCGCCATAATAATCCCAACCTTTATATAATCAGCAACAATTTTATCATGAATTTCAGTTTTATGTATTATAAAAGTCTATTCTCGTGTAACATAATAATAGAATAGATAATGTTAGGGACGATTGTATGGGGCTATTTAAACAAGCAACAGAGTTTATTGAAATGATGTACGACGAGTTAAAATTAGGTGATCCAGCGAATAGGTTAAGCGAGATTAAAAAAGAGATTGATGAGACGAACCATTACACACATACGTCTAAAGAGTTAGAATACGGAGCACGTGTTGCTTGGCGTAATTCGAACCGTTGTATTGGTAGATTATACTGGGAAAGTCTCGTCGTTAGAGACGAGAGACATATCGATAATGAAGCGGATTTTGTTGAATCGATTGAAACGCATATTAATGATGCGACAAATGGTGGTAAAATTGTGCCGATGATTTCAGTGTATAGTAATGATATTAAGCTATATAACGAACAACTTATACGTTACGCAGGATATGATAATGTCGGAGATCCGAGGTCGAGAGCAGCGACTAAACAAGCAGAAAAGGTCGGTTGGAAGAGTGAACCAGGTGACTTTAATGTGTTGCCTCTTTTATATAGAGTAGGTGATGGAGAGATTCATTATCATGAATACCGTGAAGGCCTTATTAAAGAAGTAGACATCGAACATCATCATTATCCAAAGTTAAAAGATTTAGGTCTTAAATGGTACGCGGTACCGATTATTAGTTGTATGGATTTAGAAATAGGTGGAATTTATTACCATACAACACCGTTTAATGGCTGGTATATGGAAACAGAAATCGCGGTTAGAAATTTTACCGATGATTATCGATATAACAAATTAGAAAGTATCGCTAAAGCACTAGAATTAGACATGTCGAAGACGACGACATATTGGAGAGACCGAGCGCTCGTAGAAATTAGCTACGCAGTTTATCACTCGTTTAGAGATAGTAAAGTAACGATGGTCGATCATATTACAGCATCTAAACAATTTAAAACATTTGAACGATTAGAACAAGAAGCGAGACGTACAGTAACAGGAAAGTGGAGCTGGCTCGCACCCCCGTTATCACCGTCTCTGACTCATAACTATCATTACGGATTTGATAACACAATGAGGTCACCAAATTTCTTATATCGAGAAAACAAATGCCCCATGCATTAAAAATATTTCTTAGGAAATAATGAGACTGTAGATAACTCTTAAGAGGTCTACAGTCTTTTTTGTTATCTTTATTTATTTACTAACGCTCCTGTTGAGGAGAGTCTATATTTTAATTCGACTTTTGAGATAGTTAAGCTATATGTTTTCTCTAAGTATTTAACCATTTTATTTAATGACATTGGATTCTTTGTATAGATATCTTTTAACACGTCACTTTTTGACTGAACGTTAAGATCGTTAGTGTAAATGATTGGTGAACTGAAGCTTTGAGGGTATATGTTTTGTCTCGTTGCTAAAATTCTCTCTAACGTATAATCATTTAAGTAATCGAACAACTCGTGTTTAAATCCATGTTTTTTTAAGAAGGGTAGTGTAAAGTATTTATGTTTCTTCGTAAATTGTTTCACTTCATAGATGAAACTATCCACCATCGGTTTGGAAATTCCAAGATTTATTAAGTAAGTATAGTGGATGAGTTCATTTGGGCTAAGTCTAAAGATAATTAAATCTCTTTCGAGTTTGTATGTCTCAGAGTACCATTGTTGTGCTTTAAAAATTTCACGCGTATCAGTTTCAAATACTTCTTTAGAGATAATCCACGCTTTAATTGCTTCATGTGCATTGTTAAACGTGTCTTTGTAAATAATGGCGCTACCTTTTGTCGTATAGCCAAGATTATGGAATAATTGCTTACTCGGAATGAGTTCTTTATTTGCAATTTCAGATAAATCAGCCATGACGTCAGAGACTAAATAAATCGGTTCAGTGAGACGTTTTTTCGCTTCTTTATAAAACGACTCACATTTAGGAATCGTATTATGGCAACGAATGATTCCGTCAAATATATAGTCGACGTGTTGATTAGAAATATACGTAAACATCGTATCTCTGTGTAACCCGTAGTCATTTTGTAAATGATCGAGGAGTTCATTTAACGATCTACCGGTGAACTGACATACTTTATCTTCTATAAAATTTTGGTGGCTGCACCCGACTTGAATCGTACTAATTCTAATGATGGAAATGACGTCGTTAAATTTTGATAGACCGACTTTATTCATAAGACTACCGAGTTCATATCCATTTATAAGACCAATCTTCGACAGCGTTTTTTTATGATTTTCGTATACGAATTGTAATCCGTAGCTCCCTTTTAACGTCGATAATATATCGTTAATGATTTGAAACGTGTCTTGTGTGATGTTCGTATCATAGTATCTAAACTGATGTTTAATACTCTTTACGACAGAATATGAGTTGTCGATAATCGATTCAAACCGACGTATATCTGTTGGTTTAATATTTAGCACAGGGTTAGTTGTTAATTCGTTCATATATATTTCGTAAAATGATTCGAGTGCAAACGATTGGTCTTTATATCGATATACTAAATCTTCAAAGAGATTCGTGCTCGATTGTGTCACGACGTTACCTTCACTGTTTATAAACATCTTTTCAAAGTAGAGAAGGCGATCCAATTCCTCTTTTGTTAATATGTGGTCTTTAACGATTGCTTCGACGTCAGTTGAGAAATCATTAGTTTCAAATTTATTATATAAGTACGATATTACGTCATCATCTAATTGAAACACATACTGAAACGTATCACGAGGCATATTGTACTTTGTGATGTATTTACTATAATCATTCTCTTTTAAGTAATGCGGAATAAAATTCGCATTGATACGAGAAACATAAGTCAGTACAGTCGTTCTTGACACGCCAGTACTCTTACCGATTTCACGAACACTGACACCGTCTAGGCGCATTAAATACGTGGCTTTATTTGGAAAATCAAATGCGAGAACGTCTTTTAGAGACCAACGTTTGACGTAGTATTTATCTTTAACTTTTACAATAATTTCGTCATCTGTTAAAGCTGCTAGAGTTTCATATACTTTTTCTTTACCGTTTGAATAAAAATTATTCGATGATTGAATTAATCTTGCGACATCAATAGGCTGATCAATATCGTGTTCGACGAGTAATACGTATGAAATCACATCAATATATTTTTCAGAAAAAACGCTTTCAAATTCTTTTATAGCGGCTTGAGCTTTCTTATATATGGACCCGGCACCACGTTTTAAGTGGTAGTCATATTGTTCTTTAGAGAGCTGTTTTAATTGCTGAATAGTTTCAAAACCAGCATTTTTTAATGAGCGATGGACAGATGGTGTCATTCCGAAGCCTTTCAGTAAATCGATGTGCATTAAATCATCGACAGAAAGCGTGGCATTCTCTTCATATAACACGCTACAAATTCTTCGGATTTGAATATCTAATTCGCTATAGTTTGATAACACACGTTTGTTACTATATACGAAGTCGATCAATCTATACTCATCTTTAACGAGTGGTTTTACTGCGTTGAGTAGCTTTTTGTTATGTACGGATAACACAAATAATGAAATCGACACAAGAACTCCCTCCTTCATTATTTAAATAATTATGATTATTATATCACTTCATTTTAATAATGAAAGCGTTATTTTGTATAAAAGTAAAATAAAAAACTGTAATCTAGTGAGTGAATCACTAAATTACAGTTTTATGTTTATAAGTTACCCATTACTTTACGAATTTTAGGTCCTAAAATAATTAATATAACAGCAACGATAATTGCAAATGAACCTAAGTACATGAAGTACGCTTTCGTATCAATGAGGTCATATAATTTAACCATTTGTGCGTTCAGGCCTTGTGCCATTGCATTGGATAAGAACCAAACAGACATCATTTGTGATTGGAACGCTACAGGTGCAAGTCGTGTAGTAGTTGAAAGTCCGATTGGTGATACGAATAACTCACCAATTGTAACAAGGAAGAAGCTTAACACGAGCCATAATGGATGTATTAACCCTTCTGTACTTAAAGGAACAATCATAATTAAGTACGCTGCTCCGGCAAGTAATACGCCGACTGTAAACTTTGTGACAGTTGACGGGTTACGATCTCCAAGTTTCACCCATAGTCTAGAAATAATCGGTGCAAAAAATACGATGAATAACGGGTTTAATGACTGGAACCAAGCAGCTGGTATATTGAAATCAATTAAACCATTTGTAATATTTGCTACGCTTAATTCTGTTTTAGTATCTGCAAATGCTGCAAGTACTGTTGCTCCTTGTTCTTGAATCATCCAGAATACAACAGATGCTAAAAAGAGCGGAATGTAAGCAAATAAATGCGAGCGCTCCTTCTTGGATACTTTTTTCGATAGGATCATTTTCGTAATTAAAACAGTCGGTAAAATGACACCTAAAAATGTAATGAAGTTAGCGAATGCACCAATTGTTAATGTATTCGTCATTAAAGTAATTGTTATAAATAGCACTATCGCAATGATTGTGACTGCTGCGATAATACCGAATTTTTTCTTTTCTTCAGCTTTTAATGGATCGGATGGTTTTAAGCCGAGATCGCCAAGGTTTTTCTTGTTTGTGATTACATAAGTTAATAACCCAAAGAACATTCCGACAGCTGCAAGAGCAAATCCTGCATGGAAGCCGTATTTAACTTGTAATGTTCCAACGAGTAACGGTGAAATTAAACTTCCTAAGTTAATGGACATATAAAATAATGTAAATCCACTGTCGACCCTCGGGTCGTCTTTTTCATATAACATACCAACATTTGTAGATATATTTGGTTTTAATAATCCGGTACCAATAATGAGTAGAAGTAATGCAATCATTAAAACAGTAAAGTTATTTGGCAGTGCGAGTAAGATGTGACCAAGCATGATGAGTATTCCACCATAAAAAATCGAATGGCGAATACCAAATACTCTATCTGCGAGCCATCCTCCGATAATACCACTCATGTAAATTAACGCACCGTAAATCGATACGATTTGTAACGCAGTAGACTGTTCAAGTCCGAATCCGCCTTTTGTTACTGAGTAGTATAAGTAGTAGGCTAGAATCGCTTTCATACCATAGTAACTAAAACGTTCCCAAAATTCAGTAAAGAATAATGTAGATAACCCTCTCGGTTGACCAAAGAATCCTTTATCTGGAATTGACTGCTTGCTTGAATTATTGTCAGTCATATAAAATCCCCTTTGATTAAATTATAAAATGAACATAAGCTAGTGTAACACAATTTTAAATATTTCGTAGAAATAAAAACGAGAAGCTTAAATAAAGCTTCTCTTTAAAAGTAAAAATTAAACTAATTTTTTATATGCGCCAATTGCTGCTGACATATCGTAGTATGATGCACCGACTGATTTGAAGATTGTAATGTCTTTTTCATCTCTTTCAAATTCTTGATCTAATGCATCGTTTAAACCGATTGCTTTTTCCCACTTAAAGTCACCAGTTTTAACAGCGTGAATGAATTCACCTGCTTCTTCGATTACACCGTCGACGTCGTCGAATATGACGTGGCGTGCACGTTTAATTGAGTCGGTATGAATTTCACGCATCTCTGGCATATATGATCCGAGACCATTAATGTGTGCGCCGTCTTTTACATGTTCGTCTTCAAATACTGCTTCAGTAGAGTTTGTTGCGGTATTGATGATGTCTGAATCACGTGTTACGTCGTTGACGTTTTCACATATTTCGATTTCTGCTTTTACACCATGTGCTTCAAGACGTGCTTTAAAATCATCACATTTACTTAACGTACGGTTAAAGAGGCGAATCGTTTTAATATCGCGCACTTCAAGTACACCGAGTGCTTGCTCAAACGCCATACCGCCTGTTCCGATGATACCTAATTCTTTTGCATCTTTTTTAGCGAGTAAGTCTGTAGCGATACCCGTCATCGCACCGGTACGTAATCGTGTTAAATAACTCGCACTGAGTACTGCGACGTTTTCACCGTGCTCGAGTTCTGTCAGTACAGTAACTGCTTGAGTTGCAGGGTAGCCGTCTTTAGCATTGTCCGGGTAGATCGAGATAATTTTCACTGCTGAAAATTTCTCTTTATTATCAACACACGGCATGTAAAGCATTACTTTATCGCCATCTACAGGAATAACAGTACGCTGTTCCATTTTAATAAGACCCTCATTTAAAGTCTGTAAAGTATTGTGCGTATCTTTAATTGCTTCGTCCATTTTATAGACTTGTTCGATTTCTTGATCGTTAAAAGTCTTCACTTAAAACCCTCCGTAAATTAAACTTTTTCTGTAGTAATCTTGCTTTCTTCAACTTGTGGCTTATGTTTAATTTGTAACACACTGACTTAAATTAATAAAGCGTGCTGAACGTTTTGTTCAACACGCTTTTAGTATTTTAGATTAAACCAATCCATTTCCAGTATGTTGCACTGAATAGGAATATTAAGAGTAACCCGATAATTGTGAGTGGGACACCTGCTTTAAAGTATTGTTTAACAGTAAATGTTTCTGTACCGTATGCGAGCATTCCTTGTGGTGAACTGATTGGTAGTAGGAATCCAAAGCTGATTACAAATTGTTGAATTAATACGAAACCTATTGCTTGGTCACCTAAGTCTAATGTCGCTGTAAGTGATATAAATACCGGAATTAACGCCGCTGCTAAACTTGTCGCACTCGCAAATCCTAAGTGGATGAGTACGTTAAAGATTGATACGATAATGATCGTTGCAAGAATCGGCATTGAGTCTAATCCAAGTGATCCGAATGTTTTATCACTTAACCACTGCGCGCCACCTGTGTTTAGTAGTAAACTACCGAGTGAGATACCCGCACCGAACACGATTACTGTGCCCCATGGGATATATTTGACAGCGTCTTCCCATTTAATGACGCCGATTTTAGGCATTAACATAATCGCAATCGCTACTAAAGTTAACGATGAAGAATCGATTGGGTGGAGTACTTTTTCAGTTGCCCATCCGAGAAGTAGTAATACTGAGATGATGATTAAACGCCACTCACGTCCAGAGATTTTACCCATGTCATCGAGCTGTTGTTTAATCATTTCAGAACCACCAGGTACTTCATCGTACTCAGGTTTCATGACTTTCATCATGACAAAGTAAAGGACTATAGACATTAAGATCGACCACGGAGCTGCGTATAAGAACCATTCACCCCATGAAATGTCGACGCCCATCGTGTCGCTAATAAAGTTTACTGCAACTAAGTTTTGCGCTGCTGCAGTTTTAATACCGATGTTCCAAATAGATACGGCTTGTACTGCAGTGATGACGAGTAAACCTGCGAGTTTACTATCTTTTGAAATATTAAACGCTGTAATCATACCGATTAAAATCGGGATAACTGCTCCAGCACGTGCTGTTGCAGATGGAACGAAGAACGCTAAAATAATCGCAACGATAATACTACCGATGACGATACGTGACGTCTTATTACCAACGAGAGATAAGACGACGAGCGCTAAACGTTTGTGTAAATTTGTCGCTTGCATCGCTGCAGCTAAAAATAGTGCTGCTGCTACAAGGACGAGTGCAGATGACGAGTACCCACTAAACGCCAGTGATAATGAGTTTTTCGTACCGACTAAGTCACTACCTGACGCTGCTCCTTTTGTTAAGTAATCTCCTAATTCACCTGCTGGACTAAACCCGATGAGTAATATAATCAGTGCGAGAATCATTACTGAAGATGTCGGATAAGATACCGCTTCAGTCACCCACATAATGACAGCAAATGCTAAAATCGCAAGCGCCATATGTGCAACGACTGGTAAACCGTCTGGTGTCGGCATAAGTAATATAGCAAATAATACGACGAAAGCTACAACCGTCCAAACGATGTTCATAGAACGTTTTTTATTTTGTGTTTGATCGTTTTCACGACTCATCAAACCATCCCTTTCTATACTATTAAATCAAATAATAGTCTCACTCTTATTATAAAGGCTATCTATGTGAAAATAAATACAAACTGTGACGATATTGTTATAGTTTAAATCGTCATTACATATATAGACGTTTTTCATCGATGTTAACCTAAAAATACTAGATTTATAGCACTTTCTAAAAGAAATCGAGTGGACAAATAATCGTTTAAATTGCACAATTAAAGTAATCATATGTGAAACGGAGATAATAACATGAAACGACCTGTATTTATAGGGCTTGCGGTATTATTTGTAGTATTTATCGTGTTTGCAGGTTTTAAGATCGCAAACCATCAAAAGTATGCGAATGTGTACGAAGAAATATATTCGATTTCGAAAACGAAGTATGCATCTTCATCGACCGTGTTTGATAAAGAAAAAGACGCGATTGAAACAAAGTATGAAGATGTTAAAGAAATCGATGAAATGCGCGTACAATATAATTTTTCAGATGTTGACGGTGGATTTGTCGTCGAATTGTTTGATGGGGCTAGTGTGTATACCGTGCGTTATAATGCTTCGGATAAAGTGCTGTACGAATCGTTTTCTGGTGATGAAAGTAAAGAAGCGGAGTTAAAGGAAGTGTTTAAACGTGAGTTTTTAGAAGACTGGTTTAATACACGTGCGAGTCGATTTAGTATGGATAATTTAGGAGACGTTGAAGTCATTAATGAATAAAAAAACGGGTAATGAGTTATTTTTCATGCTTCTCATACCCGCTTCTCGTTAATTTTTTTCGTATATCTCTTTTGTTAAATGGGAAAGTTAAACCGATTAATGTTTCGCTTTCTGTATCGCTATTAAGTGCTTGCTTCATATACGATTTACCGACTAAATATTCCCCGTCTCTATAATAATTTGAATTAAAACCTTCAACTGTATCAAAACTCTTTACGCCATCGAGCAGCTCTTTTCGAAGGCGTTTTTTTCTGTTACTAAGTTCTGAAGTTTTAATATGTCCTTCTTTAGTCGTAAAGATTTTAGTTTTCTCGATCGATATTGGTTGATTATCTTTGTATGTAATTTTGACGATAGATGACGTATTGTGGACGTTATCGATATTTTTATAAATCTCTTCGTTATCGTCTAGAGTTGTTAAACTCTCTTCTATGAGTAGATACGCTTTTGTATCACGATGAGATTTTTTAAAACGATTGTCAAACCAAATGGAAATAAAAACAATAAATACCAAAAGTAATACGATAAATATCCAACCACTAAGCGTAGTAGGCATCGATAGCTGATTGTAAAGCATAAGTCACCTTCTTCTATGTAGTCGTTAATACTTTACACACATTTACTAAAAAAGAAACATAAAAAATCACTTTACTTTTTGTAATCGCTTACTTATATTTAAAGTATCTTTACTTTAAGGAGGTTGTATTGTGAAGGAGAAAAAAGAAAAGTGGTATAAACGTCTGGAAATGCCAGATGCATTCGTCATTATATTTAGTATCGTACTACTCGCGGCTGTTTTATCTTACTTAATACCAGCTGGGACATTTGTACGTGAAGAGGTTGACGGAGTAACGCGTGTCATTCCAGGAAGTTATACGTATGTAGAATCTAACCCTGCGAATGTATTGGATTTATTTGTTTCGATACAAAAAGGGATGATCGACACAGCGAATATTATATTTTTAATTTTGATAGTCGGTGGAATCGTTAAGATTATTGAATATACTGGTGCGATTGATGCCGGAATAAACGTCCTAATTCAAAAGACAAAGGGCCGTTATATGGTTTTAATTACTCTCGTTGCCTTAACGTTTGGTATTTTAGCATCTATGGGACTCGTAGCGAACGCGGTAATCGCATTTGTACCGATTGGTATTGCGTTAGCTAGAAACTTGAAACTCGACGCGATCATTGGAGTATCGATGATTTACCTCGGCTATTATGCCGGGATGGTTGCAGGTATTTTTGACCCAGTTGTATTAGTGTTCGCACAAACGATAGCAGAACTTCCACTATTTTCTGGTATGACATTACGTGTATTTATATTTATCGGTATGATTTTATCGGTCATTATATTTACAAATCGTTACGCGAAAAAAGTAAAAAATGATCCGTCAAAATCTATATTAGGTAATCGACCATTTAATGACGATGAAGGAATCACAAATATTGAACCTCCGAAATTTACTGTATTACACGGAATTAACTTACTCATTTTCGTCGGATATCTCGGGTTTTTCATCTGGGGAGCATTTACGAGAAGTTGGGGAATTAATGAGTTAGTTGGTGTATTTTTAATGATGGGCTTTACAGTTGGATTTGTGTCACGTATTTCGCCTAACAAATTCGTTAAAATATTTATTGAAGGTGCGCGTGGTATTACATACGGTGCTTTAGTCGTTGGTCTCGCGCGTGCGGTCGTTATTATATTAGAAAACAGTCAAATTCTTGATACGATTGTAAATGCAACGCTCGTACCGTTACAAGCGATGCCGACATATATTGGCGGACTTATGTTATTTGTGTTTAACTTACTATTTAACTTCCTCGTAACGTCTGGTACTGGGCAAGCGGCCATCGTTATGCCATTAATGGTTCCGATTACGGATGTCATAGGAATTACAAGACAAACAGGTGTATTAGCATTTATACTCGGTGACGGTATTACAAATATCGTGGCACCGACGTCTGGTGTACTTATGGCAGTACTTGCGGTTGGTGGAGTGAAGTGGACGGACTGGCTGAAATTCGTTTGGCCGATATTACTTTCATGGATTGTAATTGGAACACTTGCGCTTCTATATGCGCTCGTTACAGGATACGGCCCATACTAATATCGGTTGCTTAAGGATAAAAATAACTTTACACTTATGACACAAAACAATTTAAGGTGGTTTTGAAATGAAAAAGTTATTCTCTATATTTTTATCTTTAGCAGTTTTAGTCACACTTGCTGCTTGTAGTAATGATGATAACAGTGAGGAAGTAAAAAGCGCAAAACAACAAGAACCAGTTGAAAATAAAGAAGAGACTAGCGAACCTAAAGAAGAGGAAAGTGAAACTAAAGAAGAGACTGTCACATACGAGAAAGAAGAGCAGGGTATTTTAGTGACGGTTGATTTAATTCATAAAGGTGAGGAACTAATCCGACAAGTTACGACAACAAAAGCAGATTACGAAGCCATTAACGTTTCTAATAAAGATGAGGCAAAGCAAAGATTTGAAGACATCGATGCTTTTGAAGCGTATGAAGGTGAAGAAGGTTTAAATTACGATGTAGAATTTAAAGAAGATCATTTCATAGAAACGATCGAAGTCGAGTATTCAAAAATAAGCCCAGAAAAGCTAAATGAATTAGTACGTCCAGCAGAAGATAACAAGACTGGTGAAATACAAAAAATAAGCCTTGATTTAACGATTAAGGAACTCGAACAAGCAGGATTTAAACTTAAGGAAAAATAAAATTTTTGACAAGATTTATATAACATTATACAATTAGTTCGAATTCGAAATAATTTTAAGGGGTGACATTTTATGACGAGGCAAAGCGATGCTTTAAAAACATTCGTGGCACTTAAACGTACGACAGATAATTTTTTTAAGCGAGTTAAAGCAGATATAAAATGTCACGGCCTGACTGTGAATGAGTTTGCGGTACTTGAAGTGTTATATAACAAAGGGCCACAACCCATTCAACAAATTAAAGAAAAAATACTCATCGCGAGTAGTTCAACGACGTATGTGATCGATAGTTTAGAAAAACGTAATTATGTCGTTCGTACACAAGATCTATCGGATAAGCGTACGTATCATGCGAGTCTGACTGAAAAGGGATATCAGTTGATTGATTCGGTGTTTCCAAGTCATGCTCAAATGATTGAATCATGCTTTCAAGATTTAGATGATGCGTCGTTAACTCAGCTTAGAGAATTATTAAAAATAGTTTCAACTCGAGTATCTAAATGATGCCGAGTTTGTTTTTATGATATATTTCGAATTCGAAATAATGTAGGAGGTAAAATTATGGAAAACAAACTTCTAGGACTCCACCACGTAACGGCAATGACAAAAGATGCGATAGAAAATTATAAGTTTTTCACTGAAATTTTAGGCATGCGACTCGTGAAAAAGACAGTCAATCAAGATGATATTTATACGTACCATACATTTTTTGCAGATGATGTTGGGAATGCAGGTACGGATATGACATTTTTTGATTTCCCAAATCAAGTTAAAGGTAAAAAAGGCACAAACTCTCTCTATAGAACGTCATTTCGCGTACCAAGTGACGCGGCAATTGAATATTACAAAAAACGTTTTGAAACATTTAATGTCACACACGAAGAAATCACTGAATTTAATGGGCATAAAGTTTTACGCTTTGAAGATGATGATGAGCAATACTATCAACTTATATCTGACGAAGATAACAGAGGTGTTCAAGCAGGAATTCCGTGGAAAAATGGTCCGGTACCAAAGGAATATGCGATATACGGACTTGGGCCAATGGTCATTAAAGTCAGTTATTATGATGCGTTTATTGACATGTTACAAAATGTGTACGACATGGAAGTTGTATCTAAGAATGACACGTATACTATTTTAACGATGGGTGAAGGCGGTAATGGAGCTGAATTGCACGTGTTCCACGATGAAAAGAGTGAAGACTCTAAACAAGGTTATGGAGAAATTCACCATGTGGCATTTCGCGTAAAAGATGATGAAGCATTGAATAACTGGGTTCAGCGCTATAAAGAACACCGTGTGCCTAACTCAGGAATCATCGATCGATTTTATTTTAAAGCGTTATACGCAAGAATTGGTCATATTCTCTTTGAAATCTCAACAGATGGACCAGGATTTATGACCGATGAACCATACGAAACACTCGGTGAATCATTAGCATTGCCGCCAGCTTTAGAACATAGACGTGAAGATATCGAAACGAGAGTTCGTCCGTTTGACACTTCAAGGAAGTAGGTGAATGTTATGCACTATATATTTAACAAGGGCCAAAAAGGTAAACCGATATTCTTGCTTCTACATGGAACAGGATCAGACGAAAGAGGATTACTGCCACTCGCAAACATATTAGATGATTCATATGGCGTGTTATCAGTTAGAGGTAATGTTCAAGAAAACGGCATGAACCGATATTTTAAACGACTTAGTTTCGGTCAGTATGACTTAGAAGATTTAAATTATAGAGGGCAAGAATTGCTCGATTTTCTACAAGAAATATCAAAATCTGAAGGGTTCGACCTAAAGGATCTAATTCCAGTTGGATTTTCAAATGGCGCAAATATCGCAATTCACTTACTACTACGTGAAGATGTTGATTTTAAGCGGTCAATACTATTCGCACCACTTTATCCATTAGATCTAACTGATAACAGTAAAGATATGTCGAACCTAAAAGTGTTTTTATCAGTCGGGGATAACGATCCAATGGTGACACTAGAAGATAACGAATATGTAGAACAACTTTTTACTTCACGTGGAGCAAAAGTAACAACAGTTCATGTAAATGGACATGAAATTACAACTGATGCAGTTGAGAAAGCAAAAACATGGTTATTAAATCATTAAATTTATAAGGAAGAAGGAATTAAAATGACAACATTTAAATTAGACAAATCACACAGCTCAGTAGAATTTTCTGTAAAACATATGATGGTATCTACAGTGAAAGGTAGATTCACAGAATTTGATGGAGAAATTTCAGGTGATCTTGAAGACTTAAGCACATTACAAGTTAAAGGAATTGCGCATGTAGATTCAATCGAAACTAAAAATGCAGATCGTGACAATCATTTAAGATCCGCAGACTTTTTCGATGTAGAAAAATACCCTGAAATAGAATTCGTCTCGAAAACGGTAACAGACAATACGATTACAGGTGATTTAAAAATAAAAGATGAAGTTCATGAAGAAACTTTTGAATTTGAACATAACGGCGTGCACAAAAATCCATTTACAGATTCTTACGTGACGGGAGTTATTTTAAGAGGTACGATCAACCGCGAAAAATATGGACTTACTTGGAACCAACCGTTAGAAGCTGGAGGCGTCATGGTAGGTAAAGACGTCAAATTTGAAATCGGTGCAGAATTCGAAATCGCAGAATAATTTGTATAATTTTCAGAAAACATGTTGACATTCGTTTTTGAATGAATTACAGTTATATCCAACAATTTAATTTATCTTATCCAGAGAGGTGGAGGGACTGGCCCTTTGAAGCCTCGGCAGCGAGCATTTTATATGTGTTGTGCCAATTCCAGTAGCGTTTAGCTAGTAGATAAGAATAGTGCGACCCTATTTTTATCTATATAAAAATAGGGTTTTTTATTTTGTAATTTGCGTTGGAAGGTGAATTTTGTGATTCAAATTGAAAATGTCTCAAAGACATTTAATCGTAAAGGTGTAACAACCGAAGCACTAAAAAACGTTTCACTGGATATAAAAGAAGGTGAAATATACGGTATTGTCGGCTTTAGTGGCGCTGGGAAAAGTACGTTACTCCGTACGATCAACCACTTAACGACGCCGACAAGTGGCGAAGTCATCGTAGATGGTAAACATCTAAGCAAAGCGAATAGTAAAGAAATTCGTGAGATTAAAAAAGATATCGGTATGATATTCCAACATTTTAACTTGCTGAATTCAAAAACAGTATTTAAAAACGTGGCAATGCCGCTAATTTTATCTGGTACACCGAAAGAAGAAATTGAAAAAAGAGTAAACGAACTCCTTGATTTCGTCGGTTTAAAGGATAAAGCACAGAATTACCCAGATGAGTTGTCAGGTGGTCAAAAACAACGTATCGGAATCGCAAGAGCGCTCGCAACACAACCAAAAATTTTACTCTGTGACGAAGCGACGAGTGCTTTAGACCCTGAAACGACAGCATCGATTTTATCTTTACTTAAGAGAGTAAATGAAGAATATAACATTACGATTTTACTCATCACGCACGAAATGAGTGTCGTAAGAGAAATTTGTGACAAAGTTGCGATTATGGAAAATGGTGAAGTGATAGAGTCTGGTAGCGTGTTTGATATATTCTCAAATCCAAGCACGAGAACGGGTGTTAAATTCGTAAACACAGTCATGCATAGCGAAGTTCCGGACTTCGTACTTAGACTATTAAGCGACGATATAAAGCGTCATATTTATCGACTCAATTTCATCGCAGATAGTGCAGGCAAACCCATACTTAGTCAATTGTCAAAACGCTATGACGTTGAAGCGAGCGTGTTGTTTGGAAACATTACAGAGCTTCAACGTACACCGTTTGGTAATCTAATTGTCGAATTTATCGGTGAAGCGGATGAAATCGAGAAAGTTAAAGCATTTTTAACAGAACAAGAGGTCTTATATAGTGAGGTGACAAGAAATGCTAGTGAGTACTGATCGAATTTTAATTGCACTCGTTGAAACACTTCAAATGGTGACGATATCGTTTGTCTTTAGTATTTTACTCGGGATTCCACTTGGGGTGTTACTATACGTCACGAGAAATGGCGGAATTTTAGAAGAAAAAATAACATTCACTATTTTGAGTTTCGTTATTAACATTTTAAGATCAATTCCATTCATCATCTTACTCGTTGCAATTATACCGTTTACGAGACTCATCGTCGGAAGCTCAATTGGAACGGCGGCTGCGATTGTACCGATGGTCGTCTATGCAGGACCATATGTTGCAAGGCTCGTAGAATCATCGCTACTAGAAGTAGATGACGGAGTATTGGAAGCGGCAGATGCGATGGGCGCAACGCCTCTACAAACAATCTTTAGATTCGTTATCCCGGAAGCGTTAGGTTCACTCATCTTAAACTTCACAATCGCTACGATCGGTTTAGTTGGAGCATCAGCGATGGCTGGAACTGTTGGTGGTGGAGGAATTGGAGACTTAGCCATTACTTACGGTTATCAAAGATTTGATGGTATGACGATGTTAGTCACAGTAGTTATCCTCGTCGTTTTAGTTCAAGGATTACAGTCACTTGGAAATGGATTATCAAGAATAGTTAGAAGAAAGTAAAAATTAAAAGGGGAAATTTTATAATGAATAAATTACATGTATTATTTTTAGCACTTATATCTATCGTTGTCCTTAGCGCATGTGGTAATAACGAAAAAGTGAAAATTGGAGTTAGTGGTACAGATACGACAGTTTGGGATTTTGTCGCTGAAAAAGCGAAAAAAGAAGGTATTGATATTGAAATCGTATCGTTTAATGACTACGTTCAACCAAACACTGCACTTGCTGACGGTGATATCGATGCGAACGCATTCCAAACAGTTGCGTACTTCGATGAGTTTATTAAAGAAAGAGATTTAGACTTAGTACCGATTGCAACGACGAACTTAGCGCCGATGGGAATTTATTCTAACAAAATCAAAGATTTAAGCGAGTTAAAAGAAGGAGACACAATCGCATTACCAAACGACGTTTCAAACCAAGGGCGTGCGTTAATGCTTTTAGAAGAAGCGGGAGTTATTAAATTAGTCGATAACTATAACGGTTTAGATTCAATCGAAGATGCGATTGTTGAAAACAAGAAAAATATCGTATTTAAAGAAGTTGCGCCAGCTCAAATTCCAAGAACGTTAGATGACGTTACAGCTGGAGCGATCAACAACGGAATCGCAAGTGATGCAGGTTTTGATATTCAAAACGATTCAATTTTCTTAGAAGACGACACAGCAACGCCTTACGTTAACATTATCGCAGTCCGCGCTGAAGATAAAGATAACGAAACACTGAATAGAATTGCTGAACTTTACCAAGAAGATGATACGAAACAACTAATCTTAGATACTTATGGTGGTGCGTTAATTCCAACGTTCATTCCACTTGAAGATATTGGTTGGTAATAGAAAAATCCACTTTTAAAATGATGTGTTACCCAAGTTGTACTATTTGGTATTATACTGATTTTAAGGTATGTCTCTTGAAGAATTCAGGAGACATACTTTTAATTTGAGCTAAATTCTATATTTTTATAATAATCGATGCATTCAATTAGAAGCTTATGCGCCCTCTTATGACAGTATGAAAGAAGATCTGTCGAAAGTAAGAGAATATTTAATTAATGATAGGAAGTTAAATCCAGACATTGTAAATACATTGATGAGTAAAGGGTTTATCCGACAAGATGAGAGAAATAATGCCGTTTATACATGGGTGAATAATGGAGAAATTGTTGGTCATAATTCAGAGGAGAGTTATAAGAAAAAAGATGGTGGAAGATACAAGCATATAGCGAGTGGTGCAAATCAAAAATTTGGTTTCTCATTTAAGACAAGTGCAAACAAAGATATTAGGAATATTTACTTTTTTGAAAGCGAGGTTGATGCGATTAGCTATACTTCACTCAATGGACTAACACCAAACTCAAAATATGTTTCAATGCGAGGTGTTAACAATCCAAGCATAATTTACCAGCAAATTTTAGAAGTTGGTCAAAATACAGGAAAGA
>NZ_KV820799.1:0-243 GCF_001815515.1 Nosocomiicoccus sp. HMSC059G07 | reverse complement strand
TTTTAGAAGTTGGTCAAAATACAGGAAAGATACCCAACGTAGTGTATGCAGTAGATAATGATGAAGCAGGATTAAAATTTAATCAAGATAAAATTGAAAATAATTTAGTTCACCGTGAACACGGAGAAATGTCGATATATTTTGCTGTGCCACCTAAAAAAGAAAATGTGAAAGATTGGAATGATGAATTAGTAAGAAGAAATGGTCACGCTTATCAAGAACATGAGAAAAATATTCCATTAA
>NZ_KV820798.1:0-601 GCF_001815515.1 Nosocomiicoccus sp. HMSC059G07 | reverse complement strand
GGACGGAAACCGCGGTCTACCAAAGGTCGAGTGCGACGAAATGTAAAAGTTTTGGGTACCTCAATCGAAGAACGGCCAAAATCCGTAGAGAATCGCCAAGAATTTGGTCATTGGGAAATTGATACCGTCATTGGAAAAATTGATGCCGATGAACCTGTTCTATTGACGCTCGTAGAGCGAAAGACACGCTTTGAGAAAATTTTCAAAATTGCGGGTCAGAGAGCTGATGCGGTAGACCAAACTCTGCAGAGCTTTATACAGTCCTTAAAAGGATTGGACAGTCAGATTTTTAAAACAGTCACTTCGGATAACGGAAGTGAGTTCGCCAACCTATCCCATCTGTCTGAAGAAACCGATGTGTATTTTTGCCATCCTTTTGCTTCTTTTGAACGTGGAACGAGTGAGAATCAACATAAGATTATCCGGCGTTTCTTGCCGAAACATCAGTCTCTTAAAGAAGTAAGCGACCGCCAGGTCCAGCGGATTCAACAATGGATGAACGATTATCCAAGAAGAATTCTGGACTATAAAACACCCCACCAGGCTTTTGTGCAAGAGTTGAAGCAATTGGATTTAGAACTGGCTGCTTAATCTTTTGCTT
>NZ_KV820797.1:0-941 GCF_001815515.1 Nosocomiicoccus sp. HMSC059G07 | reverse complement strand
ATAAACACAAAAAACGTTGAAACTAATAACAGTTTTCAAATGTTAGGTTCCTCGGCTACTCTTAATAAAATGGATGCTGTATTAGTTTATGGTATTTCTGCAGTTTCCAATGAATTAGATGAAGGAAATACAGCAGCAAAAGGACATCCCGGTTCTCAAATTATTCCTGCAATTTTAACTACTAATAATAATTACAAAACCAAGGACGTACTTATTGCATTTATAAAATCATATGAAATATCGAGCAGAATAGCTCGTGCTATTGATTTAGACAAAAACACACATCCTCACGGTTCTTGGGGAATTGTGGGGTATGTGGCTTTTAAATGTCTTTTAAATAAAAATTTCAATGAAAATGACCTGTTAAATTGTGTGAGACTCGCTTTAAGTCTTCCTATTTCAACAAGTTGGTTTTCTGCAGAATCTGGTTTAACTGTACGTAACGCTTATAGTGGGTTAAGTGCAGTTGTTGGTGAGAATATCTAGATTTACATTCTTCTGGGTTTACAACCAGTATGCAAGTTATCGAAGATGTATACTCATACAAATTAGGTAACTCAATTAATTTTGATACTCTTTTACAAGACGATTTAGCTACACCTATGGTAGATAAAAATTATTTTAAATTATATCCTTCATGTCGATTTACACATGGTGCAATCGATGCTACAGAAAGACTTATGAAAGAAAAAATAATTGATACAAATTCAATTGATACTATAACAATTGAAACCTACGATTTAGCAAGTAGATGTAATACTACAACACCTACAAGCCAGCTAGAAGCTAAATTCTCTATTCCTTACTGTATTGCAATTACATTACTAGGATTAGACCCTCTAAATTATTATAAAAATAACTTACCAATTATAAGAACACTTATAAATAAAATTAAAGTTATTGAGAGAAAGGAATTTACGAACCTATTACCTGATTATCGA
>NZ_KV820796.1:0-282 GCF_001815515.1 Nosocomiicoccus sp. HMSC059G07 | reverse complement strand
CGCCATAATAATCCCAACCTTTATATAATCAGCATCAATTTTATCATGAATTTCATATTTATATATTATAAATGTCTATTCTCGTGTAACATAATAATTGAATAGATAATGTTAGGAACGATTGTATGGAGCTATTTAAACAAGCAACAGAGTTTATTGAAATGATGTACGACGAGTTAAAGTTAGGCGATCCGGCAAATAGGTTAAGCGAGATTAAAAAAGAAATCGATGAGAAAAATCGTTACACGCATACGTCTAAAGAGTTAGAATACGGAGCACGTG
>NZ_KV820795.1:0-623 GCF_001815515.1 Nosocomiicoccus sp. HMSC059G07 | reverse complement strand
GTTTCAACGTTTTTTGTGTTTATTAAGTTCTGTACCTCTTGATCTCTTATGCCGTATAAAACACTTGCGACTGTATCTGAAATAATCCTCTCTGCATTTTTATAAGATATTTCAGAGTAATTATTAAAAAAATATATACTATTTATAAATTCATTTAAAGTGGTATCCATTAATAATCATCCTTACTTGAATAACAGTTCTGGTAACCATAATGAAAGAGACGGAATCATTATTAAGAAAATTAGTATTATTATGTCTAATATGATAAAAGGTGTCACACCTCTAAAAATGTCTGTCGTAGAGATATCTTTAGGTGTCACTCCTTTTAATGCAAATACATTTAAACCTACAGGAGGTGTGACGGCCCCAATTTCTACTAATTTCATTGTGATGACACCGAACCAAATAAGGTCGTATCCTAAACCTGAAACTATTGGTGCAACAATTGGTAGAATCATTGCATAGATTCCAATCGGCACCATAATCATGCCTAATAGGAAAAAGATTATACAAATAATTGTGATGATAACCATAGGCGGTACTGAAAGGTTAACGAAATAATTCGTTATTATATTTGGTAATTGGCTTAATGTTAAAACTTTCGCATAAAATAGGGCGCCGAT
>NZ_KV820794.1:0-685 GCF_001815515.1 Nosocomiicoccus sp. HMSC059G07 | reverse complement strand
CATATACACCTGGTGAGTATCAGCGAATTACGTATGTCTACACAAAGACAGAGCGTGATCCAGAAACAACGCCAGATCCAGAGCCAACGCCTGACCCAGAGCCGACACCAGACCCAGAGCCGACACCAGATCCAGAGCCAACGCCTGACCCAGAGCCAACACCGGATCCAGAGCCAACGCCAGATCCAGAACCAACACCAGATCCAGGAACACCAGGAGAAGAGGATCCTAAAGATCCAGGTAAACCACAAGAGCCAAGTAAACCTGAGCAACCGAATAAACCTGAGCAAAGTAAAACAGTAACATCTTCTAAAGATAAAGAAGACGATAAAAAATTACCGAACACAGGTGAGGCTGAGAGAGATCTTACATTATTCGCTACAGCTTTAGCGGCTCTTGGAGGATTATTAACATTTGGAAGACGTAAAAATAAAAATGAAGAACAATAATCTATAGTTTTTCATGGGCTAAACATACTATATGTTTAGCCTTTTTATTTATAAAATAGATAGGGGAAAAGACATGTGTAAATTGGATGAGATCAATGGCTTTATTAGTAACACATGTATGAAAAAACCTAGTGAAGATTTGGGTGTATTTTTAAGTATTGGAAATAGAGATCATAAAGCTAAAGTTATATTTTTTAAAAATACTTAAATTTCAAGTTTAAGTTAGCCACTTGAAA
>NZ_KV820793.1:0-233 GCF_001815515.1 Nosocomiicoccus sp. HMSC059G07 | reverse complement strand
CTTAAATTTCAAGTTTAAGTTAGCCACTTGAAAATAGTTATTTCAGTAAATTTCACAAAGTTATATTGTACGCTTTCTTACAGTCTTTTGCTTGACGTGGGTATGGGCAAGATATCCGCAAAGCGGGATGTGTGGTGGATGTTTGCGTTCAACTTCAAACAACACACAGGGCAAGTCATGCCCATAAGGGCCCCAGGTCAAGCAAAAGATTAAGCAGCCAGTTCTAAATCCAA
>NZ_KV820792.1:0-584 GCF_001815515.1 Nosocomiicoccus sp. HMSC059G07 | reverse complement strand
AAAAAAGCCATGTGAATTTCATGTTATATTGAATGTACCACCAACCAATATAAGGAGAATTCACATGACCCATGTAGATAATAACACAGAATCACGCAAATCTAAACACCTTACATACGGTGAAATGAAGAAAATTGAAGCGTATAAAGCACTTGATTTATCCAATCGAAAGATTGCGTCTTTGCTTGGACGTAGTCCACAAACCATCAATAATGCCATCAATACAGCGTCTGTCACGCAGAAAAGCCAACAGAAACAGAATGGCAAGACGTATACCTACTATAAAAAGGTCTACTCCGCAGAGCTGCATCATGACATTTATCTGCGAAATCGTGCGAACTGTGGCCGCCGTCCCAAATGGGTGGAAACGGAGCGATTCACTGAATGGGCGGATCGAAAAATGCTTGAAGACAAATGGTCTCCAGATACAGTGGTTAATAAAGCCATGGACCTGTTTGATCCGGCGATCATTCCAAGTACTTCAACCCTCTACAATTGGATCGACAGTGGCATCATGCGCACCAAGAATATCGACTTACTCGAAAAGGTTGGACGGAAACCGCGGTCTACCAAAGGTCGAGTGC
>NZ_KV820791.1:0-1179 GCF_001815515.1 Nosocomiicoccus sp. HMSC059G07 | reverse complement strand
AAATTATGCATTTATATATAAAAGATTGAGGGAGATGATTAAGATGAGAAAACAAATTGAAGTGGATCAACGAAGGGTGATTATTATTGTTAAACCAAAAGAAATTTAGAATAATTATTAGTGACATGTGACTATGATAGAAGTCAATATTGACTTCTATTTTTTGTTACTCTTAACTATAATAATCAATAAATATTTATTACAAAAGTATGGACGCAAGTTTCATGAAAGAAATTATCAAGATTAAAGATAAAGTAAGTCATCTATTTCTTGTCACAGTTTTATATTTACTATTTCACTGAGAATGACTAATCGAATATTAAGGATTATTAATATTGTATCGAATTTAAGATATTTATTTTAGATAGTTGATGAAGACTAGTTGCCATTCCGATTATATTGTTAAACTTGAATATTAAATTGTCTATATATTGCGGAGCGGAGTTCAATATTTAGATAAAACTCTAGAAAGCTAAGAGCAAAATGTGGTCACACTTTAGTCTGTTTAATAATTTACTTAGAAGTGCGTGTGCTATAATACCTTTTATAAACTGTATTAACTTTGTTGTTAGACTAAACTTAATATGAGTTTAAATTATCCAAATCTAAGAGTAAAAAATAAATTTAGAATGATTACTATCAAAATAAGCGCCTTATTCACTGGGGTAGCTGTAATATCATTACAATCTGTTTCTATTCTTTGCCAATAAAATGTCAATTTATACCGCATGGTTACTATTATTGTTATTGACATCAACAACATTGTTGTATACCACATATATATTCTTGAAAAATAAAACTATTCCAGAAAGTATATAATAGGAGGATGTTATATGGGAAATATAATTATAAAAAACATGTCATTTCAATATAACAATATGTTAGATCCTCTATTTTATAATGTAAATTTAAATATTAGTGATGATTGGAAATTAGGATTAATTGGAAGAAATGGTAGAGGTAAGACATCCTTTTTAAAGATTTTACTTAATGAATTAAATTATGAGGGGAAAGTTCATTCATCGGTTGGTTTTAAATACTTTCCAAATTACCCATTGATTGATAGAGAAATTACTACTCTTGATTTTCTTTTAGAAAAAAATCCAACAATTGATTTATGGATTATTTTAAAAGAAATGAATTTAACTTAAATTTCAAGTTTAAGTTAGCCACTTGAAA
>NZ_KV820790.1:0-913 GCF_001815515.1 Nosocomiicoccus sp. HMSC059G07 | reverse complement strand
TCAGGCTGTAGACAAAGTCTCTTATGAGATGACGTCTACAGCCTTTTTTTATAAAATATAATTAATATGATTATTTTGGAGGGAAATCATGTTAGGAAAATCATTAAATTCACGTGATCAAATAGAATTTGTAGCGATTAGCGACCTCGTACCAAAAGATCATCTACTAAGAAAAGTGGATGCCGTATTAGATTTAAATTTTGTGTATGATTCTGTAAAGGATAGATACTGTTTAGATAATGGTCGACCTGGGATTGATCCAGTAATTCTTGTAAAAATTGTGTTGATTCAACATTTATTTGGTATAAAATCCATGCGACAAACAATTAGAGAAATTGATACAAACGTTGCTTATCGTTGGTATCTCGGTTTTGGATTTCATGATAAGGTGCCACATTTTTCAACCTTTGGAAAGAATTATGCACGTCGCTTTAGTGACGGTCAATTATTTGAAGAGATTTTTGAGCATATTTTAGAAATCGCGATGTCTCATGGACTGATTGACACTTCTGCATTATACATAGACTCAACGCATATCAAAGCAAACGCTAATCGTAATAAGTATACGAAAGAAACGATTAAAAAAACAGCGACTTTCTATGCTGAGGAATTACGTGAAGAAGTCAATGACATCCGGTTATCAGAAGGAAAAAAGCTTTACCCTCCAAAAGAATCCAATGAAGAAAAAACGAGTCGTGTTAGTAAAACAGATCCGGATGCAGGATATTATGTAAAAAGTGAGCGTGAAAAACAATTTGCTTACAGTATGCATGCCTGTGTAGATAGTCACGGATTTGTACTTGATCAACATGTGACCCCTGGAAACATTCATGATAGTACCCAACTCCATGTCTCCATCGATCGTTTACTCGAAAAGGGCTATTCCATTCAAAGTGTTGCGGTAGATGCAGGG
>NZ_KV820789.1:0-14035 GCF_001815515.1 Nosocomiicoccus sp. HMSC059G07 | reverse complement strand
ACTCATTGGAGACCCTATAGGGTCTCCTTTTTTTGTTCTTTTATATTTTATAAAATATAAGTTATATACAGTGGTCGATTATCTTCAGCTTTTAGTTATTTGACGCTAAATCGATTTGCGTTAAATAGTACTTCGTTATGTTAACAATTACTGCATTTGTGTCAACGTATTGCTTTCCCTTTTTACGCAAGTCCTGTTTTTATTAAAATAATAGAAGCTTGTTTATACAAAATGTCTTTGCGTTAATATCTTTTTATTTATTTGACAATTAATTTATTTCTTCATTCTTTATCACTACTAGCCCCTTCTTTTGAATTTGCCTTATAGAATATCTATAATGAACCGTATACCTTTAGAAAAAAGCCACAGGAGGTTACTATGATCTCATTTAGAAATGTAACAAAAGCATATTGCGATTTTTTAGCCGTTGATCATATAAATTTTGATATAGAGTCAAATGAGTTATTTGTTATCATTGGTCCATCTGGTAGCGGAAAGACGACAACGATGGAAATGATTAACCGTTTAACAGAAATGACAGAAGGCGACATATATATAGATGATAAAAACATCAAAGACATCAATAAAGTCGAGTTGAAACGTTAGATTCAGGGATCGTTTATGAGTCTCTTCGTACGAATAACATCGACGTTGCAGACGTATACGCAACAGACGCGCGAATCGAGGCGTTTGATTTAAAGGTAATAGAAGACGATAAAAATCTATTCCCACCATATTACGCGGCACCTGTCGTAAACAAAGAACTTCTTAAAAAACATCCAGAGCTTAGAGATATTTTAAATTCATTTGCAGGAAATATCGATGACGACAGAATGCGTGAATTAAATAAACGTGTCGACATCAACGGTAAAACTGAAAAAGAAGTTGCGATGGAGTTATTAAGAGAAGAAGGCTTAATTGATTAGAGGTAATTAAATGAAATTACAAGATGCATTAAAAAAAGTAAGCAGCGGTATTTCAATGCACGTTCCTGGCCATAAAAATAATACGATTGGTTTTTTATCTGACATTAAAATCGATTATGATTTAACGGAAGTTCCAGGATTAGATAATTTACATGAACCTGAAGACGTACTAAAAGAATTAAACGATACACTAGGTAGTCCGTATAATAGATACGCACAACTCGTTGTAAATGGTTCTACGACAGGGATGTTAGCATCGATACACGCATTAAATCATCAAAATAATAATTTTTTCTATATTGATGACGCTCATAAATCTTTATATAATGGGCTTTCGTTGCTCGATAAAACACCTCTAGAATTTCGTTTGAGTCACATTAAAAAAAGAGACGTCGTCGTTATAACGTCTCCGACTTATTATGGTGACGTGTTAGATGTTAAAGATACGATTACTGATGTTAAACAGCGTGGAGGTTACGTTATTGTCGATGAAGCGCACGGTGCACATTTTAGTATGACAGAAAACTTTCCATCTTCACTTATCGATAGTGACGCCGATGTCGTGATTCAGTCGTATCATAAAATGTTGCCGAGTTTAACTGGCGCTTCAGTCACGTTTGTTAAAGATAAATCAATTCATGATCGTATGATGCACTATATTAATATAATTGAAACGTCATCGCCGAACTATTTAGTGATGGCATCAATCGAAAGTGCACAACGCTTTTATAATACATTTGATGATCCTATATTTTTTAAAAAACGTGAACAGTTAATTCATCATTTAAAGCAGTGTGATATATCTGTTGAAACTGTCGATGATCCTGCAAAAATTGTATTAAACAAAGAGGGTCACTCCCCATATGATTTAGAACGTAGTCTTAGAAACGTTAACATTTATAGCGAAATGGTGAGTGAGCGCGGGGTGCTTTGGTGCTTACCGTTATGGCATGATAACGACCGATATCCGTTTGAACAATTATTAGAAGCGATTAGGAATTTAACAGTTAAGGAGTTAGATGAAATAACAATCGATATTTCTGAACTCCACGGTAAACGTGCAGTTGAAACAATCACGCCGTATCCGCCAGGCGTTCCGTTAATATTAGCAGGTGAAGTGATTGATATTAATAGACTGGATGAATTTGTTAAGAAAAATGTTAAAATAGAAGGACTAAGGAAAAACTTAGAGTATTATAATATAGAGGTATAACATGGGTATCTTCATTACGTTTGAAGGGCCAGAAGGGTCCGGAAAATCAACGATAATAAAAGGTGTGAACGACTATCTTTTAAAACATTACGAAACGCTTGTCACGCGTGAACCAGGAGGTATTCCGTTAAGCGAGTCGATACGAGACTTATTGTTAGACGAAACGTATCATATGGATGGACATACAGAAGCACTACTATTTGCAGCGAGTAGACGTGTTCATTTAGTTGAAAAGATACTTCCTGCATTAAATCATGGTAAAATTGTATTATGCGATCGATTTATAGATAGTAGTTTGGCATATCAAGGTTACGCAAGAGGGTTAGGATTTGATCCGATATTTCAAATTAACAAATTTGCGATCGATACACATATGCCAGATTTAACGATTTACTTAAAACTCGATCCAAAAATTGGGTTGTTACGTAAAAAAGATAATGACGTTGAACATAACCGTCTAGACAACGAAGAGATAGACTTTCATGAACGTGTAGTTATGGGATATAATAAGTTATCAGAACAGTATCCGGAGCGCATTAAAACGATTGATGCGAATCAAGACATAGACGCTGTATTACACGATACGATTGATGCAATCACACAATTTATAAAATCTAGAGGTGAATAGTCATGAAAATGGTAATTGCGATCGTTCAAGATCACGACAGTCAAAGACTTTCAGATAAATTAACGAAAAATAATTTTAGAAACACGAAACTCGCTTCAACAGGGGGATTTTTACGTTCAGGTAACACGACATTCCTTTGTGGTGTTCAAGATGAGCGCGTCGATGAGTTATTAAACGTTATCGATGACACATGCGGAAACCGCGAACAAACAGTTGCACCAGTAACTCCGATGGGTGGCAACGCGGATTCATATATTCCGTATCCAGTAGAAGTAGAAGTAGGCGGAGCGACAGTATTCGTCCTACCGATTGAACAATTTGAAAGATTTTAAGTATGGTCGATATTTCTCATACGTTAAATAAAATCATCGAAAATAATAAGCTCAGTCATACGTACTTATTTGAAAGTGATTCTTTAGAGACGTTAAAATCTGTATCTATGGAATTCGCAACGAAAATTCTTTCAGATGATACGCGCAGCAAAACAATGGTTGAATCGCTGAATCATCCAGATTTTTATTATCTACAAACAGATAGAGCGACAATTAAAAAAGAAGACGTTCAAGACGTCATGTACCAAATGAGTCAAAAGCCGGTTCAATCAAACTTTAAAGTTTATATTATTGAGTCGTTTGAAAAGCTAACAGTTCAAGCAGAAAATAGTCTGTTAAAGTTTTTAGAAGAACCACCAAAAAATACAATTGCGATATTGCTTACAACAGATAAGAGTAATATTTTACCGACGACACTATCAAGAAGTCAGTATATGTATATACCGAGAAGACAAGATGAAACAATCGAAGAGTTATCTCATCTTTCTCAGGGGCTACAGCAAATCGTCAGTCAGTATGGACTTGATTATCATCACATCATTGAACTTGAAGATCGATTTTCAAAAATTGTAACGGAATCAAAGAAAGTAGCTGAACTGTGGCTGAAAAAAGACGCACGCGCGTTAATCCGTTTGACGTCTCTCGTAGAACTATGTAAAGAACGTAAAGATTATTTCTTAGTGTTAACGTTATTAGATGGTATGATGCGTGAAGCAATGTATGACGTATTACAAATTGAGCAGTCGAAACTATTTAACATTGAACTAACAAACTTAGTCAATGTGATTCAATTGACAAGAAACTTAGAAAAGATAGAAGAAGCAAATAAAATGCTGAACTTCAATGTAAACAATATGCTCGTTTTGGAGAGCATGATTATTAGCTCGAAAGGTTGAGCGTGTTATGCTGACAGTAGTAAAAGCAACACTTTTAAAATATAACGAAATAGTATTTATTGAAGTAAAAAACGGTGAACAACTAAAATATGATGACATCATCGTCGCAGAGACGAGACACGGTAAGTTTTTACACAAAGTCCTTCAAGAAAATATAAACGTCACAGAGGAAAACATCGTCGAGCCAGACGGTCGTTTTATCCGTCTAGCGACAGACGAAGACTTTGAAAATGATGCACTAAATGATAGAGATGCAGAAGCGGCATTACAGTTTTGTAGAGACGCTGTTAAAGATGAAAAACTTGGTATGCATTTAATTACGTCGAAGTATTCATTAGATAAAGAAAAACTTATATTTTTCTTTACGGCGGATGAACGTGTCGATTTTAGATCGCTCGTACGTATTCTTGCTCAAGAATTTAAAACGCGTATCGAGTTAAGACAAGTCGGTCTACGAGAAAAAGCGCGTTATCTTGGTGGCGTAGGCCCATGTGGCTATAGTCACTGTTGTTCGACTTATTTAGGTAGCTTTGAACCGGTGTCAATACAAATGGCGAAAAACCAAGACTTATCACTCACGCCAGTTAAAATATCTGGAGCGTGTGGTCGTTTAATGTGCTGTTTAAGTTACGAGAATGATCATTACGAATCTGCGCGTAAAAGGTTGCCAGATGTCGGTGAGTTTATCTACACACCGAAAGGTAAAGTTGAGGTTATCGGTTTAAATATATTAGAACTACAAATCCGCACGAAAAATAAAGATAACTATATTTACGAATTTAGTTTAGACGAATTAGAAGCAAATGAGGTGTAGTAATGCGAGATGAGCTATTTGATCATATTCTCAAAATGGAAAAACACCTTGAAACGATGAATGCTGAATTCGATGAGTTAAAGACACGAACAGTAAAGCTGTTAGAAGAAAATGTTCGTTTAGAAATGGAAAATAACAACTTTAAACAATTGTTAATAGAGACAACGGCGGATAAAGAGAAGCCAGAACGCGAATCATTTAAAAGCAATACGTTACAAAGTATGTACGATGAAGGTTTTCACGTCTGTAACGTATCGTTTGGGACACATCGTCACGGTGAAAAATGTCTCTTCTGCCAAGAAATTTTAACTCGAGACTTATAAAAGCAGCGTTTAGCTGCTTTTATTTTATGGGGAGATATGATTTATGTTAAAAGAAAACGAACGTTTAGATGAGTTATATCGTGAGAATATGCAAATCATTCAAAGTGAAGAAACGTTTAGCTTTTCTATTGATGCGTTATTACTTGCAAACTTTGTCCACGTTACAAAGCGTGTTAAAACAATCGCAGATTTTTGTACAGGAAATGGGATTATTCCGTTGCTTTTATCTTATAAAACGAAAAAGCCAATTACCGGAATCGAAGTCCAGGAAAGACTTGTCGATATGGCTAAGCGTTCAATAGAATTAAACGATAAAAGCACACAGATAGAGATTGAGCACCTCGATTTAAATGATGTAAAATTAAAGTACAACCACTCAGTGTTTGATTTAATTACAGTAAATCCACCGTACTTTAAAAACAATCAGCCGACGCATAGTTTGACGCATCACGAAATCGCACGCAGTGAAGTTTTAATTGATTTAAAAGGGATTATTAAAGCGGCACGTTACCTCATTAACAATAAAGGTAAATTTTATATGGTACACCGTGCAGAACGTGTGCATGAAATTATCTCATTATTACATGAACATAATTTTACAGTATCAAAACTACAATTTGTTTATAGTAAACGAACGAATGAGACTGCGCACTTTGTGCTCGTTGAATCGATATTTAATAGTACCGCGCTCGTAAAAGTGTTACCGCCACTTTATATTTACGATGAAAATGGCACATACACAAAAGAAGTGGAAGAGATATATTATGGGTAAACATCATATCTATATCGCACAATGTAGTGACGGCACGTATTACACGGGATATGCAATCGACGTCGATGCACGTATCGACGTACATAATAGTGGTAAAGGTGCGAAATACACACGCGCAAGACGTCCAGTCACTTTAAAATATACAGAGTGTTTTAACACGAAAAGTGAAGCGTTAAAACGAGAATATGAGATTAAACAATTCACGCGTGTACAAAAAGAAGCTTTAATGTCTGAGGTGAAACGATGAATTTATACATTGTAGGGACACCGATTGGTAACTTAGAAGATGCGAGTTTTAGACAAATTGATACTCTAAAAAACGTCGATGTTATTTTAGCGGAAGATACGCGAATGACGATCAAATTATTAAATCATTTTGATATCGATACACCATTAAAAAGTTATCACGATTTTAACAAAGAGACAGCGACAAAAGATATAATAGAAAAGATGAAAGACGGCACGGTGTTCGCACTTGTGAGTGATGCTGGGATGCCAATTATATCTGATCCAGGATATGAACTTGTTAAAAGTATGCAACAGGAAGATTTAAAATATACAGTGATTCCAGCAGCGAGTGCATTTCAGCAAGCAATTGTATTATCTGGTATCGAATCATTTGAATTCACATACTTCGGATTTTTACCAAAATCTAATAAGAAACGGAAAGAAAAGTTAGAAGAAATTCTAACTCACGATAAAACATCCGTCTTATATGAGTCGCCATATCGTGTAAAACAACTCATCGACGATATTTATAAATTCGATGAAAATAGAGTCGTTTCAATCTCTCGAGAAATCACGAAAAAATTCGAACAAACGGTGACAGACTCAGCTAAAAACGTTAAAGAAATGCTCGCGTCAGACATCCCTTTAAAGGGCGAATTTGTTATAGTAATAGAAGGATATATTGACGATTCAGTTGAAGAATTTGATATGGATATAAACACGCATGTCGATATACTAATTGAAAGAGGATTAAAACCAAAAGCCGCCATTAAAGAAGTGGCAAAATTACGTAAATTAAAAACACAAGACGTATA
Source organism: Nosocomiicoccus sp. HMSC059G07 (assembly GCF_001815515.1). NCBI lineage: Bacteria > Bacillati > Bacillota > Bacilli > Caryophanales > Staphylococcaceae > Nosocomiicoccus > Nosocomiicoccus sp. HMSC059G07. The sequence goes on along the minus strand of NZ_KV820789.1, from coordinate 7,088 downwards.
TGATACGTATCATAGAATTTAATAAATGAAGACAGAGGAGATTTCCATGACGAAAGAAACATTTTATATTACGACGCCAATTTACTATCCGAGTGGTCAACTGCACATCGGTAATTCGTATACAACAATCGCAACAGATGTTCTTGCACGCTATAAGCGCCTACAAGGATACGACGTGCACTACTTAACAGGTACAGATGAGCATGGTCAAAAAATTGAAACGAAAGCAAAAAGCTTAAATGAATCACCAAAACAGTATCTCGATGGTATGGTAAAAGATATTAAAGAGCTGTGGGAATTACTAGACATTACAAATGATCAGTTTATCCGTACGACAGATGAGTACCATAAAAAAGCAGTTCAAGATATTTTTGAGCAACTGTTAGAGCAAGGTGATATTTATCTTGGAGAGTATGAAGGTTGGTATTCAGTATCAGACGAAGAATACTTTACAGAAACACAACTCGCTGAAGTATATAAAGATGAAGACGGCAATGTAATTGGTGGTAAAGCGCCGAGCGGTCACGAAGTTGAGCGTGTAAAAGAAGAAAGTTATTTCTTTAAGATGAGTAAGTATGCGGATCAGCTATTAGAATATTATGATAAAAACCCAGAGTTCATTTTACCATTATCAAGAAAGCATGAAATGATCAATAACTTTATTAAGCCAGGGCTCGAAGACTTAGCTGTAACGCGTACGTCATTTAGTTGGGGAATCCCAGTGCGTTCAAACCCGAAACACGTCATTTACGTATGGATTGACGCACTTGCAAACTACATTACAGCACTTGGGTATAAAAGTGATGACCCGTCTAACTTTGAAAAATATTGGCCAGCAAACGTTCAAATGATCGGTAAAGAAATCGTACGTTTCCATGCGATTTATTGGCCGATTATGTTACTTGCTCTAGATCTTCCATTACCTAAACGTATCTTTGGTCACGGCTGGTTACTGATGAAAGACGGTAAAATGTCTAAGTCTAAAGGGAACGTCGTGTATCCAGGTATGCTCGTTGAACGCTTTGGACTCGATGCAGTACGTTACTACTTAATGCGTGAAGTACCATTTGGTTCTGACGGAGTATTTACACCTGAAGCATTCGTTGACCGTATGAACTACGATTTAGCGAACGATTTAGGAAACTTAGTGAACCGTACAGTATCGATGATTAACAAATACTTCGGTGGAGAAGTTCCGGAGTATAACGGAGCACAAAACGACTTTGACGCTGACTTAGAACGCACAGTAAAAGAAAGCATTGAAAAGTATGAACATTCAATGGACGATTTACAGTTTAACCGCGCACTTGAAGCGGTATGGACAATTGTAAGCCGTACGAACAAATATATCGATGAAACAACACCATGGATTTTAGCTCGTGAAGAAAAAACAGAAGCACTTGGAAACGTGATGGTTCATCTCGCTGAAAATATCCGTATTATCGGTATTTTAACGCAACCATTCTTAACGAGAGGTTCTAAAAAGATTTTTGAACAACTCGGATTGACTGAAGAAATTCAAACAGAGTACAACACAATTTACACATATGGACAAGTTGCATTTAGCTCACCAGTATCAAAGAAAGCAACGCCAATTTATCCAAGACTTGAAGTCGAAGAAGAAGTTCAGTTTATTAAAGAAGAGATGGCCAAGACTGCTCCAGCAGCACCTAAAGAAGACGCTGAAGAAGTAGAAGAAATTTCGATTGATGACTTTGATAAAGTCGAAATTAAAGTCGCAACAATCGTAAACGCATCAGAACATCCAAAAGCAGATAAATTACTAAAGATTCAAGTCGATCTAGGAAATGAAGAGCGTCAAATCGTGTCAGGTATTCGCGAGCATTATGAAGCGGATGAAATAATCGGTAAAAAAGTACTCGTCGTGACGAACTTAAAACCTGTGAAACTTCGCGGAGAGCTTTCTCAAGGAATGATTCTAACAGCAGAAAAAGATGCACGATTAACGCTCGTATCTGTACCAAACGGTATAGAAAACGGAAGCATTGTAAAGTAATTAAGGAGTGATTCGATGCTAATTGATACACACGTTCACTTAAACGCAGATCAATATGAAGGTGAAGTTGATGCGGTAATAGAACGCGCAAAAGAAAACGGCGTAGAAAAATTCGTCGTTATCGGGTTTGACCGTAAAACAATTGAGCGTACGATGGAATTAATCGAATCGTATGACGAAGTGTACGGCGTTATCGGATGGCATCCAGTCGACGCAATTGATTGTACGGATGAGGATTTAGAGTGGATTGAGTCATTATCCAGTCACGAAAAAATCGTCGCTATCGGCGAAATCGGACTCGACTATCACTGGGATAAGTCACCAAAAGACGTTCAAAAAGAAGTGTTTATTAAACAAATTGAACTCGCAAAGCGTGTGAATTTACCGATTGTCATCCACAATAGAGATGCAGATGAAGACACGATAGACATATTAGAATCGCACGATGCAAAATCAGTCGGTGGTATTATGCATTCATTCCATAACGGTACCGATGAACAAATCGACCGTGTGTTAAATATGGGCTTTTACGTATCACTTGCTGGTGTTATTACATTTAAAAACGTGAAGCGTCCGAAAGAAGTGGCGCAATATGTGCCGCTCGACAGATTACTCGTCGAAACAGACGCACCATATTTAACACCCCATCCATTTAGAGGCAAACGTAACGAGCCAAAACTCGTTCGACTCGTCGCTGAAGAAATCGCACAACTGCGTGGAATTTCTGTAGAAGAAGTCGAAAAGGCAACGACAGAAAATGCAAAGAGAATATATAATATTTAAATAGGGGCTATAATGCCCCTGTTTTTCTTAAAAGGAAGAATTATAGTGAAACCATACATACGAGAGGTCATTATCGTTGAAGGCCGAGACGACACACGTCGTTTAAATGAGGTGTTTGATTGTGAGACTATTGAAACGAACGGCTCAGCAATAAACAAACGAACACTCGATGAAATCGAAGTCGCATTAAATACACGTGGTGCAATTATATTTACAGATCCAGATTACCCCGGACAAAAGATTCGAAATACGATACTTGAACGATTTCCAAATATTAAAGAGGCGTTCATCAGTCGTAACAAAGCCAAAAACAAACGAGGGAAAATCGGCGTTGAAAATGCATCGCCCGAAGATTTAAAAGATGCGCTAAAAAGGGTCGTGACGAGTGCTAAAACTGAAGTCGAAACGATAACAAAAAGTGACATGATCGACTTACAGTTATCCGGGCAACCAGATTCTAAAAAAAGACGACATCACGTGGCAGAGAAGCTAAACATAGGATACGCGAATGCAAATAGTATGCGTCAAAAATTTAACCGATATAACATTCAAAAAGAGTTGATTTTAGACGCTTTAAAAGATTATAAGGAATGATAGAGATGAAAGACATCGCAACAATTGGTCGTACAAAAGAAATCGTTGAAAAGTATAACTTTAGCACGAAAAAAAGTTTAGGACAGAATTTTTTAATCGACAGAAATATTATACAAGAAGTGTTAAAAAAAGCGAGAATTAACGACGACATCGGTGTTATTGAAGTAGGTCCAGGGATTGGGTCACTGACTGAACAGCTTGCAAAAGTGGCTAAAAAAGTCGTCGCATTTGAAATCGACGACCGCCTGATTCCAGTGCTTAACGACACGTTAAGTCCATATGACAACATTAAAATCATCCATGAAGACGTCTTACAGGCTGATATTGGAAAGGTCATTAAAGAGGAATTCTCTGACGTAAAAGAAGTTATCGTCGTCGCAAACTTACCGTATTATATTACGACACCGATTCTTATGAACTTTTTAATGTATCATAAAGAGATTTCACGCTTTTACACGATGATGCAAAAAGAAGTCGGTGAACGTCTAAGTGCGTCACCGAGCAGCAAGAGTTATGGTTCTTTATCGATTGCGATTCAGTACTATACAGAAGCTAAAATCATTCAAAACGTACCAAAAACAGTGTTTATGCCACCACCAAATGTTGACTCGATCGTCGTAGAACTCGTGAGACACGAAAATCCTCCGGTCAAAGTAGACGATGAAGAAACATTCTTCAAACTGACGCGTGGTGCGTTCGTCATGAGAAGAAAGACGATATACAATAACTATCAAAGCTTATTTAAAGACGGGAAAAAGAAAAAAGAAGACATATTAGCGATGTTAGAAGCCGCTGAAATCGATCCGAAAAGACGCGGTGAAAGCTTGTCAATACAAGAATACGCACGTATTTATGAAAGCTTCAAAAATAGTAATCTTAAATTTTAACAAATATGAATCTCAATGTATAGTCTAAACCCGTATCTTTTTAAAATAAATTGACTAAATTGTGAAAAAATGGTACAATAAGATAAGTAAAGATAAGGGTGGATGAACTATGGCAAAGACATTGAGAGATATAAGAGGAATCTTAGAAGACGAAGTAGGAAATCCAGTATTACTTGAAGCACAAGGCGGTAGACGAACAATCGTAAGACGAAAAGGTGTGTTAAGAGAAACACATCCAGCAATCTTCATCGTCGAGCTCGATCCAGAAAAACATAATTTTGAATGTGTATCATATTCATACTCAGACATCTTGACTAAACATGTAGAAGTCACAGTTTTCAATGAGGACAAGACAGAGAAGCTTGTATTGATTGAAGACGAAGAAGTGGCAAACTAAATACTTACATTATAGAACTGCACATCAATGATGTGCAGTTTTTTATTTGAACTTGTTGCTCATGAGGATGCTGCTCCAGATACCATGTCCAATCAGCAGTGCACCGCAAAGTGCAACAGAATAAGCAAGCTTTCCCTCAGAAAGATAGAAGCCGTAAACTGATAAATAAATTCCAAGACCGACAAGTAAAAATAAGTTATAGAAAGGGAATATTTTCCATTCCATTAAAACACTTTCTTTTTAATTTAATTTATATTATTATAACTTTATTTTATATAATACGAAATAAATAAATGAAATCAATACGAATTTCTGTTATCGATATTATCTCTATTATGTCTCGTATAACTATCGACTTTTAATTGTTTGTTTTATACTGTTAGAATCATATAAACGAATAAAATTTGTAAAAGCTAAGGATGATAATCAATGACAATTCCAAAGATTACGGTCATTGGGAGTTTGAATATGGATCTCGTCGTTACGACAGATATCGTTCCGAAAACAGGAGAGACGGTTATTGGTAATGATTTTGTGACGACGTGTGGTGGTAAAGGAGCGAACCAAGCAGTAGCAGCGAGAGAACTCGGAAGTGACGTGACGTTTATCGGTAGAATTGGATACGACGTTTACGGTAAAGAGATTCTAGAAAACTTTAAGTCTCGCGGAATTACATTTGTAGATGAAACACCTGTTAAAAACGTATCGACAGGGCTTGCGTGTATTACACTTGCTGACAAAGACAACTCGATTATTATCGTGCCTGGTGCAAACGCACACGTAACTCCTGAATTTTTAGAAGTACATAAAGATAAAGTAATCGATAGTGATTACGTGTTAACACAGCTAGAAATTCCAATCGAAACAGTCGATTATCTCGCGACAATTTGTAAAGAAAACGATGTGCCGTTAATAGTGAATCCAGCGCCAGCATCGGCACTCACGGACAACATTTTAGACGCATGTACATACATCACACCGAACAAAATCGAGCTGGATCAGTTAAAGTCCTACCACTCAAATTTAATGGATGATTATATCGACAAAATTATCGTGACGAACGGTTCGAATGGTTGTTTTTATTATGAAGATAAAAAAGAAGTAAGTATCGGAAGTTTTAAAGCAGAAGTTGTCGATACGACAGGAGCAGGAGACACTTTTAACGGCGCACTTGTAAGTGAACTCGCACGCGGAAAAGGTTTGAAAGAAAGTTTACGATTTGCGAACGCATCAGGTGCACTGAGTGTTACGAAATTCGGCGCGCAAAGTGGAATGCCGACGCGCGAAGAAATTTTAGCAATATTAGAAGCAAAGCATAAAAACTAAATCCATTATAAAAAGTACGAGTCCTATTTGAACTCTCGAATGGTTGGTTTTGATAGCCAAACGGATAGAAGTTTCAAAATAGGACTCATTTTTTATTCTTCTTTAAACGCCTCGTTATTAATGTCAGTAATAAACATATGCCCTGGTTTATGGCTAATCATAATCGAAGGTTTCGCTTGTAAAATTGCGTTTTGTGGAGTGACTCCACATCCCCAAAATACTGGTACTTCATCGTCTGCAATATCGATCGAATCACCATAATCAGGTTTTGTGATATCTTCGATCCCAATTGCACGTGGATCTCCGACATGAACCGGACCTCCATGCATATTTTTAAACTGAGATGTAATCTCGATTGCTTTATCAACTAGATTCTTTTTAATCGGGCGCATTGAAACGACCATATTACCATGGAAAATACCTGCACGCTCTGTTGGGATGTTTGTTTTATACATCGCGACGTTTTTATGTTGTTCAATATGCTTCAGCGAGATATCGCCTTTCATTAACGCGTCTTCGAATGTAAAACTACAGCCGATTAAAAATGAAACAAAATCATCTTGCCAAATGTCTGTTACGTCTTCGACAGTGTCGACGAGCGTTCCGTTCTTATAAATATTATAAAACGGAATATCAGTACGAATATCAGAATCCTTCGCGAAGCGGCTGATATACTTACCATCTTCGAGCACCTCAATAATCGGAATCGGTGTTTGATTGCGAAGTGCATACAGTAAAAAATCAAATGCGTATGCTTTAGGTAGCACAACAAGATTCGCCTGCACGTTATCATTTGCTAAACCAGACGTCGTATTCTTATGTCGGCCATTTCGAATCTCTTGACGAATTTCATAAGCATCCATAATATCTCTCCTCGATAAAAATGTTACTTATAGTTTACAGGAGTTTTGTGGAGATAGGGGTTTTTTGGGGCGTTTGGGTGTTTTATCTTTAAAAGAGTAATAGGGAAACTTTGAGAAATTATATTTAACAAAATTTTAGTGATTCTGTTAGATATTCGGATATATTTAACATATTTCGTCCGAATTAATCACTTTTTGTTAAATATAATTTTTTATCTAAC
>NZ_KV820788.1:164405-202007 GCF_001815515.1 Nosocomiicoccus sp. HMSC059G07 | reverse complement strand
ATCTCATAAGAGACTTTGTCTACAGCCTGAGACGAGCTATTGCTCGTCTTTCTCTTTATTGCTATTTAATGCACGGTGACCGATATCTTCTCGGTAGTAAAAATCTCCGTCATTGTATTTGATTTGTTTCATGTGTTTATATACTTTGTTTAACGCTTCTTCGATCGTATTACCGTGGTTACACACCATGAGGACGCGTCCTTTACTTGATATATAACTGCCATCTTCTTTTTGAGATAGACCGCTAACGTACATATGCTCTTTTAAAGATTCAGGGAAATCTAACTCGAGACCGACGTTTTCTTTATATGGATAGTCTTTTGTCGCAAGTACAGCACCTGCCATAAATCCTTTTTTCCACTTCATTTCAAAAGACTCTTTAAGTTTTAACTTTTCGAGCATACTTAAAAAGTCGTTTTCTAACATACTCATTAACACTTGTGCTTCCGGGTCACCAAAACGCGCGTTATACTCTAACACTTTTACGCCGTCAGCTGTATGCATTGCACCTAAAAATAGAACGCCGAAGTATTTCATCCCCTCTTTAACCATCGCATCAACTGTTGGTTTGATAAGGGTGTCAATCGCTTCTTGGCGTACTGAATCGTCAAGGTGTGTGATTGGAGCATATGCTCCCATACCGTCTGTATTCGGTCCGACTCCACGCTTATACGCAGATTTATGGTCTTGAGCGATAATTTCAAACGGATGAAATACATCTTCATTGACGAGTACCATTAACGAAAACTCTTCTCCGTCTAAATATTCTTCGATAATAATCGGCTCGATTTTAGGTGTGTCTTCTCCTCTAAATTGAGCGATATAATCGAGTGCTTCATACGCTTCATCTTGTGACTGTGCGACGACAACTTTCGTGTTGTCACCGAGTCCATCATGTTTAATAACGATTGGATATTCTGATTCTGTTAAATAGTTTTTCGCTTCGTTGTAGTTTGTAAATATTTTATAATCTGCCGTTGGGATATTGTATTTATTAAGTAATTGCTTCGTAAATATTTTTGAAGTTTCTATTTGAGCTTCATGTTTACGTGGACCAAAAACAGTCAGACCATACTCATCGATTAAAAAGTCTGCTAACCCTTTTTCAAGAGGTTCTGGTGGTCCGATAATGACCCAGTCGATTTGTCTTTCGATACAAATACCTGCAATCGCATCAAAGTCATTTGGGTCTACTCTATACATCACTTCACAAATATCATTCATGCCAGCATTACCAGGTATCGCAATGATATTATCTGCAGCTTTCGAGTCCGCTAACATTTTTACGATCGCATGTTCTCTTCCACCGCTACCTATAACTGCTACATTCATTTTACATTCTCCTAAGTTACCTGTTGTACTTCCATTATACAAAAAACGCTTTCAGTTTGAAAATATTATCACGTTTTTAATCCACCTTTGTTTAGTAGAATTTTTCGAAAAAATTTGTAATAATAACAGTAACACGAATATAGGGGGATATTTCATGACAGCAGAATTATTAGACGGTCGCGAAATCGCGAAAGATTACCGTGCAGGTTTACAAGAACAAGTTGAAGCATTAAAAGAAAAAGGAATTACACCAAACTTAACAGTCGTTATCGTTGGTAACGATGGTGCTTCATTATCATATGTAAAATCTAAAAATAAAGCCGCAGAAAAAATCGGTATGTCGTCAGGTATTATTCACTTAGAAGAAGACGCAACAGAAGAAGAAGTATTAGATACAGTACGTCGCTTAAATGAAGACGACAATGTACACGGAATCTTAGTTCAAGTACCACTTCCAAAACAAGTAGATGAAAACAAAGTCCTTGAAGCAATCGCTCCAGAAAAAGACGTCGATGGATTTAGTCCAGTAAACATCGGACGTATGTATACAGAACAAGAAACATTCATTCCATGTACACCACTTGGAATTATGGAATTATTAAAACATACTGGATCACTCGAAGGAAAAGAAGTTGCAGTCATTGGACGCTCACATATCGTCGGGCAACCAGTTTCTAAATTATTAACAAACGAAAACGCAACAGTGACACTGATGCACTCACGCACAAAAAACATGGTCGAAAAATTAAAAGACTATGACGTTGTAGTGTCAGCAGTTGGAAAGCCAGGACTCGTTCACGGAAAAGACCTTAAAGAAGGCGCAATCGTGATTGACGTAGGAAACACAGTCGTCGACGGAAAACTCGTCGGAGACGTCGACTTTGAATCTGCAAAAGAAGTCGCAAGCTACATCACACCAGTACCAGGTGGTGTTGGCCCACTTACAATCACAATGGTATTAAACAACGCACTCATCGCAGCAAAACGCTTAAACAATGTAGAATAAAAAAATGTCCAGCACTCTGCTGGACTTTTTTATGGAAGTGACCCCACTGTTAATGTGACGCCACTGTGTGTCGCGTCAGTGGGTTGTTTTTCTTTTTGGTTATTGTGTGTTTTTACTCATAAAAAGAGATTGTTGTCTTTCTTCGGATTTTATTTAACAAAAATTTTATGATTTTGTTAGATATCCCGATTTATTTAACATATTTCGCCTCGACGCCACTTTTTTTGTTAATTATAAATTTTTATCTAACAAATTCCGGTGCTGCGATCCGATTTTTGTTAATTATCTTGATATATTTAACAGATTAGCAGTTTTTTTGTAAATAAGGGAGGCTCTGAAGGGGCTTTATCCTCTTAAAAGATAAAAATACTCTTTCCGCCCATTTTATTTAACAAAAATATCACGATTCTGTTAGTTATCCCGATTTATTTAACATATTTCGGATTAGCGGGGATGTTTTTGTTAATTATAATTTTTTATTTAACAAATTCCGGTGCTGTGAGCCCGTTTTTGTTAATTATCTTGATATATCTAACAGATCAGCTGAATTTTTGTAAATAAGAGCTACACAGAAGGTTCTTTATCCTTTAAAAAGATAAAAATACCCATCCAGCCAATTTTATTTAACAAAAATATCGCGATTTTGTTAGTTATCCCGATTTATTTAACATATTTCGGATTAGCGGGGATGTTTTTGTTAATTATAATTTTTTATTTAACAAATTCCGGTGCTGTGAGCCCGTTTTTGTTAATTATCTTGATATATCTAACAGATCAGCTGATTTTTTGTAAATAAGAGATGTACAGAAGGTTCTTTATCCTTTAAAAAGATAAAAATACCCCTTCTAGAAATTTTATTTAACAAAAAAATCGCGATTTTGTTAGTTATCCCGATTTATTTAACATATTTCGGATTAGCGGGGATGTTTTTGTTAATTATAAATTTTTATTTAACAAATCCCAGCATTACAACCCGATTTTTGTTAATTATCCCAACATATCTAACAAAAACAAGCAAATTCTGTTAAATAAACGAAGCAAGCCACACCTTCACTCAAGTTGATGCTTTTTTCTTTTCAGATTTCATAGTAAACTATTATTAAGATGTTTGAAGGAGAAATTTGTATGAAAACTGCTTTAATTAAAATTATGATTGGTATTTTACCGACTGCTTTTTCTGCTGATGCATTAGAGCATGCTACGATAGAAGATAATAGCGATAATTCTGTTCAAATTGATAAACTAATCGAGGACTACGACGGCAACTATCCGACGATTTACAACATCGGTGAAGTGAATGTTCAAGTCGGTGATAGCTTTGATCCGCTCGCTGGTGTGTACGCAATTGATTCTAAAGATGATTTAACTTCTGACATTGAAGTATCTGGTGACGTTGATACGAATACTGAGGGTCAGTACGTATTAAATTATAAAGTAACAGCTGAAGACGGGTCATGGTATGAAAACTCTAGACTCGTTACTGTGTCACAAGAGCCGTCGACTGAACTTCCTAAGTCACCTTCAAAAAGTAAAGAAGGTCCACGCGTCACATTTAAAAACGTGAAAGACGTGACAGTTTCTCAAGGCGAGTCGTTTGATCCTAAAAAAGATATCACTGTCATCGACACAGACGGCCATGATATTACTGAAGATGTCTACATCGTTGGAGATGAAGTAAACACTGACAAGCCAGGAGAGTACTATATCGCTTATACAGTCATCGACCGCTTCGGTAAGCCGAACGCGAAAGCCATTACGGTGACTGTCGAATAAAACACTCCCGACAAAACACCACAACACAACAAATACTCAATACACAACAAAAAAGGGTGAGACGCATTTACTACGTCTCACCCTTTAAATTTATTTAAGAGCTTCTTCGATTGCTTTTGTGAAATCATCGAAGTCATCTGGTGTACGGCTCGTCACTAAGTTGTTGTCGACGATGACTGATTTGTCTTCCCAGTCTGCACCAGCGTTAATTAAGTCAGTTTTAACGTTTTTAACTGACGTTAAATTTCTGCCTTTTAATAATCCTGTGTCGATTAAAAACTGTGGTCCGTGGCAAATTGCAAACACTGGCTTATCTGCTTCTAAGAAATGTTTTGCAAATTTTGCTGGTCTATCTTCAGCGTCTCCACGTAAAACGTCTGGTGAGAATCCACCTGGTACGAGAAGTGCTGCGTAGTCTTCAGCATTTGCATCGGCTACTGAAACATCCGCTTCAAATTTTCCGCCTTGCTTACCTTCAACTACTTTACCTTCTGGTGATACGACTTCTACTTCGTATCCTGCTTCTAAAATTGTATCTTTTGGTACTGTGTACTCACTATCTTCTACTAAATCTGTCATTAATACTGCAACTTTTTTAGTCATAAAATAACTGCCTCCTAAATCGTTGTAGTACATATATAACCGAATTTACATACACTTAAACATTAAAACCATAAGAGATAAACCGTCGTGACTGTAATAATCATCGTAATAATCGATAGCGGAACTCCGACTTTAATATAATCGGTAAACTTATATCCCCCTGGCCCGTAGACGATTAAGTTTGTCTGGTAACCAATCGGTGTGATAAAACTACTGCTCGCAGCGATCGTAATCGCAATTACAAATCCAAGATAATGCGTGTTCATCATTTCCGCGACTTCAACAGCAATCGGGAACATAATTACAGCAGCAGCACTATTCGTAATCAGCTCTGTAAATATATTTGTAATCAGATAAAGTGCAGCGAGTAGCGCGAGTACTCCAATTGGTTTAGCGAACATTACGATATGCTCTGCGACAAACGTTGCGAGTCCACTATTCGTAATTGCTTTACCGACTCCAAATGCACTTCCTATTAACAGTATGACGTCAAACTGAATCGAAGTCATCGCATCTCTTGGAGATATAATTTTAAACACGAATAGTATAACGACCATAACAAGCATTGCCTTTAACATCGATAAAATACCAGCAACGACTAATCCGATCATAATACCGAGTAATATTAGAACACCAAATCCTTGACGTTTATTTTGCATAAACTTATCTGGGGGTGTTAAGTTACTCACGATATAAAAGTCATCGCTATACTTATTAACATCTAAAAACGATTCGTCCGCAAGTAATAGTAACGTATCCCCTGCTTTTAAGACGATATCTCCAACTTTTGAGTTGATACGTTTATTGTTACGGTGAATCGCGATAACCCCAGCTTGATAACGCGTTTTAAATCGCGATGTTTTTAGTGTCTTATTTAGAAGAATCGAACGGTGTGAAACTACCGCTTCAATCAGTACGGCCCCTTCAGTTTGAAGGTCTTCAAGCGTGAGTTCACTACCTGTTCTTAACTTTAATCCTTTGACGTCCTTTATATCTCCAATCGCGTCTAGCGTCGCACTAAATATAATACGGTCTCCAGCTTGAATATACGAATGGGCGTTCACTTCAGGGAGTGGTCTTTTATCCCTAATAATTTCAATGATATAAATCCCTTTTATCGCATGTTTTGTCACGTCAATAATCGAATGATTACAATACTCAAAGTCTTCACTTATCTCAGCTTCTGCTAAAAATTCTTTTGCCTCACTTTGAATTTTTTCAGTCGCAGTTAAATGCTCTGGCAGTAACTTGTAACCAACTGTCACGATATATATAAGTCCGAAAATTAAAATCACAATACCGACAGGTGCAAGCTGAAAGAAACTATACCCGTCTTTACCACTAGAGATTAACAACCCGTGGATAATTAAGTTCGTCGACGTACCAATTAACGTGAGCGTACCACCGATAATCGTAATATAAGAGAGCGGGATTAAAAACTTCGACGGACTAAAGCCACGTTTTAACGCCCAGTCTTTAACAATCGGCGTGAGTGCTAATACGATCGGTGTGTTATTTAAAAATCCTGACGACACACCGACTGGCGGTAAAAGTTTTAATAATGCGCCTCTTGGCGTCGTTTTATCGCCGAGTAATTTGTAGACGACTCCTTCTATAATGCCGTGCTTTTCAATCGCACTCGCGACGACAAATAATAATAGTATCGTCATTAAACCTTCGTTACTAAATCCGCTTAGAGCGTCTTCAGTCGAAATGACATTCGTCATCAAAAATATTACTAAAAATAAAAATACGACAAAGTCTGCTCGGCTTACTTCAAACAGTAATAGCGTGAGCATAACAACGACCATGCCGAGTACAAAAAGCATTTCTAACGTCATAGGCATCTTCCTTAAAAAGATTGATTACTTCTATGATGCCGTATTTTATAAAAAAATAAACCACTTGATAAGTTTACCAAGTGGTTTAATAACACATATGTTAATTTTTAACGAATTTGTGTTTAATATTCATCAGCACTTCATATACAATCGGTACGACGATTAACGTCAGTAACGTAGACGATACGAGTCCGCCGATTACAGTAATACCGAGTGCTCTTGAAATTAATATCGATGAATCTCCACCGAAAATAAGTGGCGTTAACGCACCGATCGTTGCGAGTGCTGTCATTAGGATTGGACGGACACGTGTCGATGCCGCTTCAAGTAATGCATCTCGCGTTGAAAGTCCTCTTTCTTCCATATGAATGACTCGGTCGATTAATACGATTGCATTTGTAACTACAATACCGATCAGCATGAGTAATCCAATTAATGCTGGTACGGATAACGTCTCACCTGAAATGAGTAATGCGATAATTACCCCAGTAATTGTAAATGGTAGACTAAATAATATTGAGAACGGTGCAATTCCACCGTGGAATGTTAACACGAGAACGACATATACGATAAGAATCGCGGCTAACATCGCAAGGCCAAGTTGCTGAAAGCTTTCTTCAATATCATCGTTCGTTCCACCAACTTCAACTGTAACACCGTCTTCTACTTCTAGTTTATTCACTTCTTGAATGACTTCAGATGTAACAGTACCGACGTCATTTGATAATATTTTACCGCTCACTGTCGCGTACATATCTCCGTTTAAACGTTTAATTGTATCTTGAGTATCTCCAGTTTCAATCGTAGTAAACTCACTATACTTCACGTCTTTACCGAGTGGAGATTTAATCGTATTATTTTTTAAATCGTCTTCTGTCCAGTTCTCTTTTTTATCGTGCTTTAAGATGACTTCTTGTGTTTTACCTACTTCACCGACTTCAGTCACGACTTGTTTCGGTTCGTATTGGTTTAACTCCATCGCGATTTGACCTGCAGTTAACCCGAGTTTTGCTGCCTTTTCTTGGTCAACGACGATACGATACTCTGTATACGAATCACTGACATCGGATTTGACATTAGATAATTCTTTGTGCTCACTTAAAACAGCTTCTACTTCTTCAGATGCTGCTTTAATTTTATCGAAGTCTGTACCTTTAATTGTTACTTTGACTTCGTTAGACGCACCACCTGTTGCGACATCGATACTCGACCACGTACCTTTATGGTCAAATTGTTCGAGTTTTTCTAACACTTTTGCAGATTCTTCTTCGAAGTTCTCTGTATCAGATTTATACTCGACCATCATCGCCATATCATTCGATGCGACTGGGTTAAATGGATTATCTCCTCCAGCAGAATATTGAATGTTCGTCACGTCACTATTTTTCTTAAGTTCTTGTTCAGCCTCCTCACCATGTTTCACGACTTCTTCGATCGTTTCACCTGGTGACGGTTTATATGTGAGTGCTAAAAACTTATCTTCACCTGTTGAAATAAAGCTCGTTCCAACAAATGGTGTTAACGCTAAACTTCCAACAAAAATGACAACAAGGACGATGCTAGAAATCACTTTGTGTGATAGTGTCCACTCTAAAATCTTTCTATAGCTATCTGCGATACGGTTTTTCTTATGATGTGGTTTGACTTTCACACCTTTTCTAAAGAAGAAGTGCGCAAGCATCGGTACAATCGTGATTGCAATTAAAAGTGACGCAAGTAGTGCAAATACGACTGTTAACGCGAACGGTTTAAAGATCTGACCGACTTCACCCGTAATAAATGCAAGTGGTACGAATACGACAATCGTTACAATTGTCGACGACATAATCGGGATAAACATTTGTTTTGTCGCAGCTGTAATCAGTTCACGACCCTGCAACGTTTCATCCTCTTTCGTAAGTCTTCGGTATATGTTTTCTATAACGACGATCGAGTCATCGATGACACGCCCAATTGCGACAGTCATTGCACCGAGTGTCATGATGTTAATCGAAACGTCGAGTTGTTTTAAAATAACAAATGCCATTAAAATCGACATTGGAATCGACACGACAGAAATTAACGTCGACTTAAAGTCTCTTAAGAAGAGTAAAATAACGATTACTGCAAAAGCTGCTCCGAGGAGTGCTTTTTCGAACATCGTTTTAATTGAATCTTCAATCGGCTTTGCTTGGTCCATCATTAAAACTGCGTCGATATCTTTGTTATCTTTTAAAAACGTATCGACTGTTTCTTTAATTTCATTCGCAACTGCTACTGTGTTCGCATCGTTAGATTTTACAACTTGTATCGCAAGCGAGTCTTTACCATTTGTTTTAGAAATAGACTCTCTTTCTGATACCGTATTAATTTCTGCAACGTCTTTTAATTTAACTGTTTTCAGTCCTGCATCTAACGCTTTTTGTTCCATTTCTTTTTGGAATTCTTCACGCTCAGCGTCACTCATTGCAGCAAGTTTCATTTTCGTTTCATCGTCAATTTCAGGTGCTTCAGGTTCTCCAGCTGGTATGTTTAACTCTTTTAACTCCTCTACCGTATTAAAACGACCATCGATTAAAATAGAACGGAGTTCATCGTCAAACGTATATAATCCGAGCGGGAAATCATTTGACGTTCCCGAAATAAATTGTAAGACATCATCTTCTTTTAAATCATGCTTTTTTAATGCTGCTTCATCGAAAGAAAGCTCGACTCTTTCGATTTGTTGACCTGAAAATGACGCACTTGATACGCCTTCGACTCCTTCAATTTCAGGTATTAAATCTTCTTCTAAACGCTGTGTTAAATCTTTAAGATCATTGTCTTTTTCGGTAAATGAATAACTGATAATTGGGAATGTATACATCGAAATCGTATCTATACTAGATGACTCCACACCGTCTGGTAAATCTAATTCATCAATTATCGTTTCGACTTCGTCAGTCGCCTTATCCATATCCGTACCGTAATCATAAATCACAGTGATTGCAGACGCATTTTGCAGCGACTGACTTTGAATATCTTCGACACCTTCCATCGATTTTACACGTGACTCTATTTTTTCTGTCACGTCATTTAATACCGTCTCTGGCGTCGCACCTGGATACGGTGTTGTGATTGTCAGCACTGGCGAGTCGATGTCCGGTAACATTTCCATCTTCATTTTTGAAGCGGAATACACTCCACCAAGCGTGATGATAATCGTCATTAATACGATCGCGAGTTTGTTTTTAATCGAGAAATCTACAATTCTTTTTACCACATTTGCACCTCTTTATTTATTTCAATATGTATTTCTAATTGATAAAAAGCCAAAGGGCAACGTTACGATATCCCCTTGGCAAATGTTAGTCTTCATTCGTCGGTATCAATTCACCTTCAACGACTGCTTTAATTGTCGGCTCTAAAAATTCGATGACGTCTCTAAACGGTATTTCTACTTTTGGTGTTCCCATCGCACTACTTCCAATTTCGTTTTGATCATAGTGGAACTGTACGACGTCTCCTTTAAAGTCAACATTCGAAAACGTCTTTGAAATATCCATCGTTCGATCTTCTAATTTTTTCGCGTCATAATACGGTGCATACGCCGGATTATCACGAATCGCCTGATCTAATCGTTTAAATAACGGCTCTCGTGATGATTGACCGATGTTAAACAAGTTGTCGCTTATAACCGCTTCACCACTCGCGGTATTCACTACAAGTACACCGTGAATCGAGTATTCCGTATCTTTAGAAAGCTTAACAACTCTCGTAATGTTAAACATGTAAATATCGCCTCTAACATCATGTGCGTTAAAAACAATCTTTAACGATGAATCCATATGCTCATCATCATCTTTAACAATATCTATGAAATCATCGAACTCCTTATTACGTGCACCTTCGATCTTTTTATCGATACGTTCCACACCAAAATGTGGGTAGTGAATTTCAACGTTATAATCATTCGCAACAAATTTCATATTATCAAAATCTTGATTATTTGGATGTTCTTTATATACAACACCATGCTTTAACTTAATCGGCTCATTCGTAGCCGAACATCCAACGAGTATAAAAGCAAAAATCATGAACAGTGAAAAGAGGCCAAAACGCTTCATATAAATGCCTCCAATGTTGTTTATATTATAATTGTAGCAAAGCCACGATGAAATTAAAAAGAATATCGACTCATGTTTTTAGTAATTGTTTGGTCATTTTTGAATTCACAAATAATATAGTGTAAAATTTTAGTAAATCATCGAAATAAATAAGTGGAAGGTGTTATTTATGATTTACGCTGGTATATTAGCTGGAGGAATTGGATCAAGAATGGGGAATGTTCCTCTCCCAAAACAATTTTTAGATTTAAATGATAAACCAATTATTATCCATACAGTGGAGAAGTTTATTTTAGAAAATGATTTTAATAAAATTATTATTGCAACTCCTGAAAAATGGATCGGACATACAAATGATATTCTCTCTAAACATAATATCAACTCAGATAAAGTAATCGTAATAAAAGGTGGAGAAGATCGTAATGAAACGATTATGAACATCTTAGACTACATCGATGAACATCACGGTACAAATGATGACGATATTATCGTAACTCATGATGCGGTAAGACCATTTTTAACACATCGCATTATTAAAGAAAATATTCAATTAGCAAAAGAATATGGTGCTGTAGACACGGTTATAAGTGCGATTGATACCATAGTGACTTCAACAGATGGTAAAACAATTTCAAGCATCCCTGTCAGAGATCATATGTATCAAGGTCAAACTCCACAATCTTTTAACATAAAGTTATTAAAAGAAAAATACAGTTCACTTTCAGAAGAACAGAAAAACATTTTAACTGATGCTTGTAAAATTATTGTCGAACAAGGTGGAGAAGTTCGCTTAGTAGACGGTGAATTATTTAACATTAAAGTCACAACACCATACGACTTAAAAGTTGCGAATTCAATTATTAAGGGTGGTATAGCAGATGATTAATCAAATTTATCAGTTAGTATCTCCTAGACAGTTTGAAGTAACTTATACAAATAAAGATATTAACTCAAATAAAGTGGTTGTAAGACCAACATATTTATCTATATGTGCTGCAGACCAACGTTATTACACAGGTACACGTGGCGAACAAGCAATGAGAGAAAAGCTACCAATGGCTTTAATTCATGAAGGTGTTGGAGAAGTTGTTTATGATAGTAAGGGGCAATTTAAAGTCGGCACAAAAGTATTAATGGTCCCTAACACTCCAACAGAAGTGGATGAAGTAATTGCAGAAAACTACTTAAAATCTAGCAAGTTCAGATCTAGTGGTTATGACGGTTTTATGCAAGACTATGTCTTTTTAGATCACGATCGTGCTATTGTTTTACCTGACGAAATGGACTTCAGTACTGTTTCTTATTCTGAATTAGTTTCAGTAAGCATACACGCAATCGATCGCTTTAAAAGAAAATCTATTTCAAATACATCAAGTTTCGGAATTTGGGGAGATGGCAACCTTGGTTATATAACTGCCATTTTACTCAGAAAAATATATCCCGATGCTAAAATTTACGTGTTCGGGAAAACGGAGTATAAGTTAAGCTACTTTTCATTTGTCGACAAGACTTTTTATATAGATGAAATCCCTGAGGATTTAACTTTTGATCATGCATTTGAATGCGTCGGAGGACGTGGTAGTCAAAGCGCAATTGATCAAATCATTGATCATATAAATCCTGAAGGCTCAATAGCATTGTTAGGTGTTAGTGAGCATCCTGTCGAAATAAATACAAGAATGGTATTAGAACGTGGACTTACACTCATCGGTAGTAGTCGTAGTGGTGCAAAAGACTTTCAAGCAGTTGCTGATATTTATCGACAGCATCCAGATATTGTAGATAAACTATCATTATTAAAAGGAAAAGAATTTACAGTTCGCACAATTGATGACGTTACAGCTGCTTTTGAAGCAGATCTATCAACATCATGGGGTAAAACAGTCATGAAATGGGAAATCTAAATTAACGAGGTATAAACATGAAAGAACGCAAGGTTGTAATTGAAAATATTAGATGGGAACGCGTGCAATTCTTTATAGAAGGACGCTTCTTAGATGGAGATTTTTCATCTCCAGAATTCTATTTAAGAAATCTAGATGAATCGAAAGTAATGACTGCCAATGAGGTCAACATCGAGGGGGATAAGTTCTCTGCACGATTTTCTTTATCTAACATAAATAATGGTAATTACTTACCAGAAGATGATTATTTAATAGTCGTTGAAGATGAATATACGTACATTGCTCAAACTTCAGAGACACTTCTAGATGCTTCAAAACTTGAACTGACAAATGACGAACAAGAAACATTAAATGAGATTATAGAATTAGGCGATGAGAATACTATTCATAATTTTGTCTTATCATATTATGGAAAAGAGTTTAAACGAAGTGGAACTTCAAAAAGTACAGTTTATACTGTAACTCCAATGTTATCTACAGAAGTCAACGAGTTCTTACTTTCAATATCTTTTAAACAACCAAAAGAAAAATTGGATTTCTATGAAGCAACAATGAAAAGTATTCGTAGAAATTATAATAAAACATCATTCTCAATCAGGGATTTTATATTCCATCTCATCTTTAACTGGTCAAAATATAGAAACAAAAATAATACGAAAGATGTATTATTTACATCAGACTCAAGAGCAGAAATGTCTGGAAATTTCGAATATATTTTTAGAGAGATGATTCGACAAGATAAAGATAAGGAGTATAATATTCACCAACAATTTAAACGCCATATAACGGATCGAAGAAACTTTTTTGACAAGTTTAAATTCCCCTACCTACTGGGTAAATCTAAATACATCTTTGTGGATGACTTTCATCCAATGATATATAGAGTCAATTTTAGAAAAGATCAGGAAATCATCCAAGTATGGCATGCGGTCGGTACATTTAAAACATTTGGCTATAGTAGAGTTGGTAAATCAGGTGGTAATTTCTTTAATACGCGTTCTCATAGAAACTATACAAAAGTATATGTTTCCGCAGAGAATGATATTCCATATTATGCTGAAGCATTTGGTATTAAAGAATCTAATGTCATTCCAACTGGAGTTCCAAGAACGGACATATTCTTTAATGATAAATATGAGAAAAAAGTAACGAAGGAATTATATTCTATTTACCCACAAATTAAAGATAAACAAGTGATTCTTTTTGCACCTACTTTTAGAGGTAATGGTCATAATTCTGCTTATTATCCGTTCTTTAAAATAGATTTCGCAAAATTAGCGAAATACTGTGAAGAATCAAACTCAGTCGTACTGTTTAAAATGCATCCATTTGTAAGAAACAAACTAAAATTCCCTAAGAAATACAATAAGTATTTCATCGATATATCAAGCTACAGGGAAGTAAATAACATTTTATTTATTACAGACATTTTAATCAGTGATTATTCGTCATTAGTATATGAGTTCTCTTTATTCAAGAAGCCAATGCTGTTTTATGCATATGACTTAGAAGATTACGTTTCTAAAAGAGACTTTTACGAAACTTATACAGACTTCGTACCAGGAAAAATTGTACAAGATTTCGATGAGCTGATTACATCTCTATATAACAAAGATTTCGAGGAAGAAAAAATTACTAACTTTATAAATAAACACTTCAAATATACAGATGGTCGATCAAGTGAGCGTCTTGTTAATGACGTGTTTAATAAAGAAAAGTAATGACACCTCATACCCTAAAGCTATCAAGGAGATCTTATGAAAAAAGTTAGTTTCTGTATTCCTGTATACAATCGAGTAAATAAAATTGACAAATGCATTCTATCATTAATCAACCAGACTGAGCCTGAAGAAAATTATGAAATTATAGTTGTTGATGACTGTTCTACAGATGGAACATTCGAAAAAGTTAAAAGCATTTTTGAAGAAGAAGAATTCAAAAACTATAAGCTGTTAAAACTTGATGAGAACTCTGGTAATGCTAGTATTCCAAGAAACACAGCAGCTGAACACGCTGAAGGAGAATATTTGTTTTTTGTAGATTCTGATGACTTTGTTGCAAAAGAGCTAGTAACTCACCTATATGATTTTGCTAAAACAAACAATTCAGATATCATCTACCCTAAGTATGTGAAAGGCAATGAAGATAACATCAAAGGTAACGTACCGAGATCATTTGCCAAGCATGGATCATTAGGTAATGCAGATATTATCGAGAATAATATGCTAACTGCCTTATCCGTACTTAAAGCTTTTAAAAGATCAGAGTGGGATCGGTTAAATTTAAAATTTGACAAAGATGTCTTGATTGGCGAAGACATGCTCGTGACAGCACGATTTCTTTTTAACACAAAAGTTCATAGTATATTAGCTGATCAGCCTTATTATTATATCGTACATCATACAGATGACCGGTTAACCTCAAGTAAGCAGTCTAAAAACAGGACGTTTGAAAATTATAAAGAAATCTTAAATATAATTTATGATGGTGAACTTGGTGACCAAGAGTTTAAAGATCGTGCTGCTGCTGCTTTTGTAGATAGAATAATGAATTTTGGTATTGGAAACACACTTAATTATTTAATCCATATCCATAAGACAAAAGTCCACAATGACTGGCTAGAACTGTTTGCTGACTTGTTCAATAGCTCTTTCCCAGAAAGGGCCGAAGAATATGTAAACGATCGCTTTTATAACCGATTAAGGGCTTATCGTCAAAAAGATGGTAATGCTGTACTATTAGCGTATAAAGCTGAATTGCAACAATTAAAAATAGATGAATTAGAAAGAAAAATAAATGCATTAACAAAAAAAGATAATTCATTTATAAACCGAAACAAAAAGAGAGTAAAACGTAAATTAAAAAGCGTCGCAAAAAAAGTGTATTATAAAATAAAATAATAAATGCCCTTCTGTATATTTTTAAAAATACAGAAGGGCTCTTTTATTTTACTATGAATTTATTCACTTTCTTTTGTATATTTCGCATTCAACCAAACTTGTTCATTATCAATTATTGCTTTATACCATATATTACGACCGATGAACCACGTTTCAATGACACGTATCTCTGTATCAGTGAGTTTCTTTAAGTCTCCAAATGCAGAGTTTTTCTTACCGCCCCATGGCATGTAGAATGCACTACCTTCACCGTTCAATATGACATGCTTATTATCTTGGTCTATTAAAGAAAATGTATGTGATTGAATGTCTTTTTCTTTCATCCAACCAATGACTCCATCTTCTGCACTTCGTGAAGTCGATAATAAATAATACTTCTCAAATCTATAATTTGCTGATCGGGTAATATAATATACATGATGTTTAAAGTCATTAGATGATTTTACATTCTCTCTACTATTTGGTGCTTCATATACAGATGATTTACCACCTCTAATATGGCCTAATCTACTTTCCATGTGAAGTTCATAATCATCTTTTTCTGTAATGTACTCATCTGTTTGAGAATAGATTACCGTATTACCTATTTCTTGTTTATTATCTGTTGTGGCTGGAGACGATAATATATTATTACGGTATTCATCGCGTTCTTTCTTTGTCATCTTTTGCCATTTTCTTAAATATCTTTCATACATGCCGAGAACTTCATTCGTTTCACCATATGCTTTAACACGACCAAATTCTAACCAAAGTATTTTGTTACAAAATTGCTTCATTTGACCGAGCGAGTGCGAGACGAAAATCATCGTCTTTCCTTGCTCTTTAAACTCTTTCATCTTCTGTAAACTTTTCTCAGCAAATGCCTTATCACCAACTGACAGTGCCTCATCGATAATGAGTACATCAGGATCCACACTTACTGAAATTGCAAAACCAAGTCTAGACCTCATACCACTAGAGTATGACTTTACTGG
The DNA here is from genome assembly GCF_001815515.1 of Nosocomiicoccus sp. HMSC059G07. NCBI lineage: Bacteria > Bacillati > Bacillota > Bacilli > Caryophanales > Staphylococcaceae > Nosocomiicoccus > Nosocomiicoccus sp. HMSC059G07. Next base: position 185,589 of record NZ_KV820788.1, on the reverse strand, counting down.
CTGATCAATAAATTCCCCTAGCTCTGAAAATTCGATTATTTCTGGCTCTAATTCTTTAATTTCCTGTTTACTAAATCCGAGCATTAAACATTTTAACTCAATGTTCTCTCTGCCTGTTAAATTGTTATTGAGTCCTGCAGCAACTGCAATTAAAGCAACATCACCACGGGTATGTACCTCTCCTTTTGTTTCGGGTACAATTCCTGCGATAATATTAGATAATGTTGATTTACCAGATCCATTTGTTCCAATAAATCCAACAACATCACCTTCATATGCTGAAAAACTCACAGAATCTAGTGCATAAAAAGCTTTTCCATATTTTTCTTTATTAAACAAATTTAAAAACTTTTCTTTAGAGTCATTGAACAACGTATATTTTTTTGAAACATCTTTTACTTCTATAACTTTCTCCATATTATCCAACCTCTATAAGTAATCAATAAAGTTTCTTCTAAATCTCATGTGAAGCGTTGCACCTATTAATAATAATATTAATACTACTGCCCAGAAGTATAATCCATACTTCCAATGTTCAATAATGTACCACCCTGAACCTAAAAATGCATATCGATATCCATCAATGACGTAGATAAGTGGGTTAAATTTTAATACGTACATCACTTTCGGGAAATCACTTAACATCGTTAATGGCCACAGTACTCCTGAAACATATAGACCCATTCTGAGTGTTGAGTTTAAAAACAGGTGCACATCTCTGATAATTGTAGATAACGTCGACATAATTAAGCCAAATGCAAAAGTAAAGACGTATAAACAAAAGATGAAGTATACGACCTGTATTAAATAAATTGAAACATAATATCCATAAATTTGATGTACGATAAGTGCAATAACTAGCATTCCAAAATGTATATAAATTTTAGACAAAATAGGAATATTCGGTATAACACTCATTGGGAAGTTCATTTTAGATAACATTCTAAGTCTAGTATATATAGATTTAGATGCTTCTATTGAAGCTTGGTAGAAAAAGATCCACACTAAAAACCCAACTATTAGCCATAATATAAATGGTGTTTCATCACCATTGACGATAACTGGCGCACGGTTTCTTAGAGTTCCAAATACGAACCAATAGATTAGTATTTGAGTGAGTGGATTTAATAATTCCCAGAGCATACCTAGATAATTGTTTTTATTACTACTTTTTAATTCATATAATGACAATCGTCGTGCTAAGTAGAAATATTCTGTTTGTTCTTGTATTAGTTTAAATAAAGATTTCATTTTATTCCCTTTCAATCATTACCGTAAAATACTATTAACTACACGCTCGGACGCTTTACCGTCCTCTAATGCGCAAAACTTTTCTCTAAATTCGTGTCGAATGACAGAATAATCTTGTAGCTCAATATTCTGTATGGCATGTAAAACTTCATCAGTATTGTACAATAAAGGACCTGGTGCTTTTTGTTCAAAATCAAAATAAAACCCTCTTACAACATCACGATAACTGTCAATATCATACGTAAAGAACATCATCGGACGATCTAAAATCGCGTAATCAAAAAACACAGATGAATAGTCGGTAATTAGCATATCCGATACTAAGTATAAATCGCGAATATCTTCATAACTTGAAAAATTTAACACGAAGCCATTGTATTTTTCTACATCTATATTCTCAGCAATTAAGTAATGCATGCGTAGTAAAATTATATAATCATTGCCTAATTCTTTTTGCATAAGATCTAAGTCAAGCTGGATATCAAATTTATAACGTCCACGCTCATGATATTCATTATCTCTCCACGTTGGCGCATAAAGAATTACTTTTTTGCCACGTTTGATTCCAAGTTCGACTTTGAGTTTATGAGTATAATCTGGATTATTAAAGTTGACTAAGTAATCATTTCTAGGATATCCCGTCTCTAACATATCTTTATTAAAATTAAATGCGCGTTTAAATATTTCTGTTGAATATGGATTCGGAGAAATTAAATAATCCCATTTACTAGATTCTTTAGTAAAGTTTTTCTTATATCGTTCTGTGTCTGTATCAGCCATAAGTACTTCATCCATATCTAATGCTAGGCGTTTTAACGGCGTACCATGCCATGTTTGTAAATACTTTGTAGATCTTGGCTTAGGTATCCATAAAGGTAACCTACTATTTGAAATCCATATATGGGATGTATTCATTGCGATTAACCACTTTATTGAGAATCTCTTAAAATACGGCACGCCATGTTCTTCGAATGTTTTTACATGACGCTTATCCACACTCCAGATAAGTTCGTATTCACTATGATGCATTTTCATATATTCATATAATGCACGTGGATTATCACTGTATTGTTTCCCTAAAAAACTTTCGAACATAATTCTTTTTTTGTTTGTAGGTAGGATTAGACCTGAAGTAAAAAAGATAAACTTGTATATATTTAACCAAAATGATTTTAAAAATTTCATTTAAATCTACTTTCTTTCTTCATTAATTATAATATATAGACTATATTATACCGAAGTTTCGTCAAAATGAGTAAAGTAATATACTATAACAATCGATATTTGTACAGTTTTAGTATAGACTGAAAAGATAGAAATAAATATTAAGGTGAAAGCCAATGAAAAAAATTATAACATATGGAACTTTTGATTTACTACATGTTGGACATATCAATATTTTAAAACGTGCGAAAGAGATGGGAGATTATTTAGTTGTCGGATTATCTACTGATAGCTTCAACAGCTTAAAACATAAAGAAGCATATCACTCATATGAGGATCGCAAACTTATTTTAGAAGCTATTAAATATGTCGATGAAGTAATTCCAGAAAATAGTTGGGATCAAAAACGTGATGACGTAGAAAAACACAACATCGACACATTCGTAATGGGACATGACTGGGAAGGCGAATTCGACTTTTTAAATGATTTATGTGAAGTTGTATATTTACCGAGAACTGAGGGTGTCTCGACAACTAAAATTAAGAAAGATCTTAATCAAAATGATTAAAGAACTTTTTATACGTGTGTACAATTTTTTTGTCTCACGTTTCTTTTTATTGATGCGCGTATTACCAGTTAAAAACTCAGTCGTTATTTTAACTTCCTTTGGCGATAATATCGATTATATTATTCGTCATCCGAAAATGCGTCTCTACGATGAAGTGATTATTTTTTCATCGTGTCAGTATGATTTTAAAACGTTTGATAACGTTAAAGTGTACACACAGAGTAATTTAAGCGTTAAAGAATTATATGAAATTGGACGTGCAAAAAATATTATTGTAGATAATCATTTTCCTGTGATTGGTGGCATGTCTACCTTAAAACCTTATGTTAACGTATTTCAAACGTGGCATGCGGTTGGCGCGGTCAAAGCGTTTGGGTTAATGGATGAGTCATTTAAAAATCGTCCAGACTGTGCGAAAGCTCGATTTAAAAAAACGTATCAAAATGTAGATTATTATGTTGCTGGGTCTAAACGTATGGCAGATATTTTTAAACAGGCGTTTTCTATTGATGATAAGAAAATCATAAAAACAGCGATGCCACGTCTCGATTTTTATAGAGATCAGCCAAATATTCAATCGACTCGAAATAGTGTTCGAAGTCGCTTAAAAATAGACGATGAAGTTATCATTGTGACGTATGCGCCGACATATCGAGAAAATCAGTTTAATATTTCTGATATACCACTCGACATCTCTAAAATGATTCAAAAATTGCCGAGCAATTATAAAATCGCATTAAGACTACATCCTACTGTTCAGTTAGACACTGATATTAAAGGTGTGATCGATCTCACTGACGGATTTTCGTTAGAAGAAGTGTTAAGTGTGACTGATATTTTAATTACAGACTACTCTTCTGTCGGCTTTGAATTTGCGAACCTTATGCGTCCAGTTATCTATTATCCTTATGATTTAGATGAGTATACGAATACAAAAGGGTTAATAGATGATTATGAATCTCTCGTCACGACAAATATCGCATATAGCACAGATGAAATTCTTGAAATGATTAAAAATGATGACTTCTCTGCGGAAGAAATACGTCAATTTAAAGATCTTTGGAATGATTATAACAACCAAAATAATACAAATACTCTTTTATCAATGTTACAATAAAGGTTATTATATTATTTTGAAGTTCGGAGATTACTATGAAAAAATTCCTTAAAATTATTTTCGTCATACTTTTAGTACTCGGCATTGCTGGGGCCGCTTATGGTGGTTATATATACTATACAGTCAACAAAGGAGTAAACTCTTCATTTTCCGGATTAGAGGATAAGTCGAAACTTCGTGAAGATGGTGAAGAAGTAGATATCGAAGATAGTTTTACAGTACTAATATTAGGAATTGACGAAAACGAAAAACGTGCTAAAAAAGAACAATTAAAAAGAGATGAATTTAGAACGGATACGATGATATTAGCTACGTTCGATCGTGAAGGTAACGTCATTAAAATGATCAACATCCCTCGCGATACGCTAAGTCTAATTAGTGATGAACAAGCATTCGACAAAATCAACCACGCACATGCGCTCGGTGGAATTGAAGGAGCTGTCGATTCAGTCGAAAACTTATTCAATATCCCTGTCGACTTTTACATTCGCGTAAACTTTGACTCTGTAGTAGATATCGTAAATACACTTGGTGGAGTTGAGTTCGATGTACCATTTGATATGGAAGAACCAAACCAAGATGATTCAGGTAAAATAAAAGTAAAAAAAGGAAAACGAATGTTAACAGGTGAAGAGGCACTTGCGGTAGTGAGAAGTCGCCGAGTGGATTCAGACTTCGGACGTGGTGAACGTCAAATGCAAATGATTCAGGCGATTATGAATCGTTCAAAATCTACTGGTGCAATTACAAAAATCGATAAACTCGTCGATGTTGTATCTGAAAATGTCACACATAACTTTACGATGAATGAAATTACAAACTTAGCAAAATATTTTGCAAGTCATGATGTTAAATTTGAAACAACAAGATTACTCGGTGAAGATTATATTGGATATACTGGTGCGTATTACTACAAACCAAGTGAAGAGCATTTATTTGTATTAAGTCGAACGTTACGAGAGATTCTTGATTTAAAAGCACCAGACGTAAATGACTTCGCAAATATTCGCCTGTCCTACTGGCTAAACCCAACAGTTTTAATCGGTGAGGATATTATTAACAATTATAAACTTGAAGGTGAAGACATACCGTTTTTTGCCGATCCAGCATATAAAAGTAAGTATGGTGACGGCTTTAACATTCCAAAAGAACAATTAGAAAACTATGAAGACAATGAAGGCGACACAGATGTTAGTCAACCTGACGGACAAGACTACACTGAACCAACAGAAGAAGAATATTTAGATGAGTCAAATGATGACGATTATTATTACGATCCAGGGACAAATCCTAGAGATGAATACTTCCCACCTGAGCGTGATGATAGAGAGAATTATGAATAGTGTTATATAATGACTAGGTACTGCCTAGTCATTATTTTTTTAGGAGTGTCTATTATGAATATATATATTACAGATGATAAGAAATACTACGATGATTGCGTGGATATTAGAAATAAAGTATTTGTAGAAGAACAAGGTGTTCCAGCTGATTTAGAATTAGATGAGTACGAAGAAGAATGCGTTCATATCATTTTACTATTTAACGATGAACCAGCCGGTACAGTACGTTACCGAGTGCTTGATGATTCTACAATTAAAGTCGAAAGAATGGCTGTTTTAAAAGAATATAGAAAGCTCGGATTCGGACATAACTTAATGACGTTCGTTCATATTCATGCGAGACAACAAGGTTACGTATGGGCAAAACTTGGTGCACAAACTCACGCGATTAAATTTTATAACAAACTCGGCTATGAAAATTTTTCCGATGAATATTTAGACGCAAACATCCCACATATCGATATGATTAAACAGTTGTAATAAAAAAACTCTAACAAAAATGTTAGAGTTTTTTTCGTTCCACCGCTTCATATATACGTTCACAGTTATGTTGATCTTGATATTTAATAATGCCACTAATATCTTTTACTTTATTTTCATAGTTATGTTTAATCGAATCTTCGATATAGCTAATCAGAAGTTCTTCTGTTTCCGCGATATCTCCTAAAAATGTTTCATTTACAGGTCGTAATATCCCTCTATTAAAGAATCGATCTTCGTCGAAGTGATAGTATATTACTGGTTTTTTCATCATTATAAAGTCAAAACTTACACTACTAAAATCTGTAATGAGTAACGCATGTTCAATGAGTAAATCTTGTACAGTACGTTCTCCTAGCGTAATAAATTCAATGTTATCTGTCGCTTCAATATGCTCTTTTGTAAAGAACTGCTGTGCACGATAATGCGGGTAGAAATTTAATTTGACGTTATATTTTTTTAGTACTTCATGAAGGCGTTCGTTTTCGATTAAATTTTTATAACGGTGATAATACTCACTGTTTAAAAATCGTTCGTCAGTGTTAATCCAGTCACGCCACGTCGGCATAAGTAATATGTCTTCCCCTTTTTTGCCAATCGGTAATTGGTCAAATCGTGCAAGACCTGTAACGATGACTTCATCTTCATCGTATCCCATCTCTTCAACGACGACGTCGTACTTCTCACTTGAACTCGATACGATAAATATATCAAACGGATCCTCATAGTATTTTTTATGATATTCAGCTGGTTTTCTACCGAGTACACCGTGCTGTAGAAACACTTTAAAAGTATCACCATAGTTAAAGAATTCTTTCGCTGGTTTGTACGGTAAAATATTTTCAAAATCGTGCGTACATAGTAATACCCCTGCTCTTAAACTAATATCATAGTGTGCTTCACTACCAAAAACGAGTACGTTTTCTTCGTCTTTTATCTTTTCATAATCTTTAGATTCTCCGTCTATCACGTAGTACGCTTCGACTTGTTTGTCTTGTAAATATTTAAACAATGCATATCCATTTTCTTGTGCAGTATCTGTACGTTCTCCGAGTAACCATATAGTGTTGTCTCGCGTGACATTCGTGTTGACTGATTTTGGTACAACAAATGTTTCGACTTTTAAATTGTTAAATGGTGTTGTCGTCACGAGTAAATAAACTTCTCGGTCTTTTTCATGAACAATTTTTAAATCGTAAAAATTATCTTTTTTATAATCTGAATGTTTGTATGGGATTTTTTCCCTTGCGATGATGTCGCCGTCTTCATTTCTCATACCGACGTAAATATCAATCACTGTCTTACCACGACTCATCACATTGATGATATCTTCAGGTACTACTTTTATTTTGAATTTATCGTCTACTGGATATTCGACAGTTTTTTGACTGATACGATCTTCAAATATAATGACGTTCTCAGCATTAGAGAACGACTCTCTCCCCTTCATAAAACCTTTAAACGTAAAGTCTTTAATAGATGTCATACGTCTTCTTATACGTGGACGAGATACTTTAAAACCTAAGTAGTTGTCTTTTCTTCTATAAAAATGAGTGTTGAGATACTCATTGTCATGAAGATGTTTACCGACCATATCATCGGTAATTTTTGCATATCGAATATCAAGTTGATACACGATACCATCATTTATAAAGTTGATTTTTTTATTTGTAAATCCGTCAATCAGCACTCCAATTGGTATATCACATCGTAATTGATCTGTTAAATCGATATCCACCGACGTATCAAGCCTCGGGTTAAAGATACTTAATTTCGGTTGATTGATTAATATATCTTTTTCTAATTGAATATTGACTGTGACGACGTTATCTTTTATTTCACTCACGTAAAATGATTCGAGCACGATCACATGCTCTTTAACTTCAAGCGTTAACTCCGGCTCTGTCTTAAGTGTGTACGAATAATATTCAGTAAAAAGTTCGTGTTCTTTTAATTTGCCTTTTAATAAATAAACATCTTCTTTTTGAGCGATATAAAATACCGCTTCACCGTTTGTAAGTTGTTCTAGCCCCGTTACTTTTAACGTATAATCATCAACTAACGTCGTCGGTATTTCTACGAACTTATGAATATAACTTAAAAAGAGTACAGAATCTTTGTCCACTTTCGTATTAAACGTTAAAACTAAAGAATCTTTTAATACGTTCGCGTCATTTACAAGTTGTGTTTCATCAGTAAAGTTTAACGTCATATATCGTTTAGAAATATGTACATCTCTTTTTACTTTAATGTTATATAGTTTATTGTTCACAAAATATTGAGTACGCGCTTTAAGTTCCTTACTTCGTTTTATACGCATCTTCTCGTTAAACGAATATAACTGAACAGATAGATTGTCTGGCTCATCATTAAAATACGCTTCAGACACACGTACTGTAATTAAATCGTCATTATACTCGCATGGAACTGCGTGTTCTATTTCATCGATTAAAACAGTCGCATTATAATTTGAAATCACACGTATATTAATAAACGGGAGGACTTTATAAGTAAATATAAAGTCGCCCCCTCTTCTATTAATATCGATGAGTTCAATTTCTTTTATAAATCGTTCTCTTACATGTTTAGAGAAATAATTTGTAAATCGACTCATACATATTCACCTTTAACTTTCATCAAAATTATTGACGACACCTAAAATCTCTATGCCACTTTCTTCTAGTCGTGAAGCCAGTTCGTTTGACTGAACGATATGACGTTCCTTATTTTTTACAATCACCGCCGCATCGATTGCTTCTTTAGTTGCATCGACATTCGCTGTGTCATACATTCGCATACCAGCATCAATAATACAATAATCAAATTTATTTCTTAACGTGCCAATGATATATTTAAATTTACTCGATAAAAACACTTCGTTGCCAATCGACGTTTGTAGCCCAACATGAATCATAGAAAGTCCATATACTGGTGTGTCATACGTCACTGATAGTATGCTTTTGTCAGTCGCTATCGCATCTGTAATACCGCTTCTTAATTGAACGTGAAATGTGTCGTGAATTGTCGGGTCGTCTAAATTTGCATCTAAAAATACGACGTTAGCGCCCCTACGTGCTAAAGCGATCGCAACGTTAGTTGCGATTGTCGTAACCCCTTCTTTTTGATATTCAGATGCAAATAATAACACTCGTTGCTTGTTTTGTGTGTAATATTTAATACGGTCTGCGATATTAAAATATTTTAAAGCGACATCACTTTCTGGCTCATTCACTACGATATGTCTTCTATTGTCTAACATATATTATCACTCACTTACACTAATATTTTGGTATCGAACCAAGTACCGTATAATCTGATTCCGCTGATTTACGTTTGCCGACACGTGGTTTTTGAAATGTGTCAATTAACGTACCAACAAAATATCCAATAATAAGCCCAACAATAACGTAGATTAATTTAACTTTATGTGACTTGTCTTCTACTACACCGTCATCTGGAGCTGTCACATACTCCACTGTACTCCCTTGTACAAATGTTTCTATTTCATCAGTAGCGATTTGTGCAAGGCTCTCTGTGATCAGTATAGAGTCGCGTCTATTGTCTAAACTTACCGAAACTTTTTAAGTATCTGAATCTTCGTTATACGTGACAGTAATCTTCTCTTTTAATTTTTGAACAGGAAGCGTAATGTTCTCTTGTTCTTTTAGTTTTGTAACGACTTTATCAGATTTAATAATCGCCTCATAAATTCCTGGATCTACTGATTCTTCCGTATGCACGTTAAATTCAGCAGTCGCGTTGTACTGATTATCAATAAAAAACAATGTAAATAACGACGCAACTATTCCACCAATTAATATACTCGCTAATAATATAAAATCTTTACTTGATACATTACGTTTTGACATAGAATCTTCCTTAACGTTTAATCATTTTTTAGTAGTGTTTTTATCATAAAACTAAACACTTTAATATTTCTTTTAATGCGTTCTGGTTGTTTAATCATGCGGTACAACCATTCTAAGTTTAATTTAATCCAAATATCTGGCGCACGTTTCACTGCTTTCGCATGGACGTCTAAACTTCCACCAACACCGATGAATAGCCCTTTTTGTGCATTTTTAATATGACGATCGATGAATAATTCTTGCTTTGGTGCACCGAGCGCGACGAATACGATATCTGGTGACTGTTCATAAATCTCATCATGAATTTTTTCATCATCAATATCGATATATCCGTGATGTCTGCCGACAATATTTAAATTCGGATAAGTCGATTGAATTTGTTTTACCGCCTCTTTATTGACAGACTCTTTTGCACCGAGTAAATACACACTTAAATTTTCGTCATCAGCATATTGAAGTAAATCGACCGTTAAATCAAACCCGGTAATTCGCTCTTTTAGCGGACGTCTTTTTAACTTTGAAAGTAATACAACTCCGATACCATCCGGCGTGACATAATCCGCACGTTTAACGACATGTTGAAATTCGTTATCTTCTTTTGTTTTCATTAAAATTTCTGGGTTTGCTGTTACGACGAACGTCTTTTCTTTTTGCTCAAGACGTCTCTTTAGTTCGTCTACAAACTGTTCATGTGTCGTATTTACAAACGGAATTCCAAGTAAATGTACTACCCTTTTAATCATGTCTTTCACTACTTTCAGTCTTATCTATATCATACATGATTTTTAAACTTTTTTCTTAATTATTCGGGCTCTTTTTTTGTTGTAAAATACGTTCGAGTTGTAGAATCGGAACGTAACCAATCGTAACTTTTCCATCTTGTTCTATATACGTTGGCAATTTATCGACCTCAGTAAATGGAACTTTTCCGCGTTCAAAACGCCCAATAATCGTGTATAACCTATGAATCAGTCGTGTAATATCGTCTAATATACTTTGTGATATTCTAGCGACTTCGATATGGATAAATGGATTTTCTTTTTCTTTTTTAGGATATCGATATTTTTTAATCCAATGAATGTCTTTTTGAGACATTTCATCTTTTGATTTATACTCAATCGCAAAAAATGGGAGTCTATCGTCTTCTTTAAACGCTTCGTCAAATTGCTGTCTAAAACTATAAAACTCTAAATGGTTTTCTTCTTTACGAATAACGTACTGCTCTCCATTTTGTTGGATATAAAAGATCGTACTGTTCGGTACACGGTATGTTTTTTTAATATCGATATATAAATCTGACATTTTAATAAACTGTGTATAGTCTAAATCTAAGTGTGCGATATTTTTATCTTTACTTTCTAAAATTGAGAGTTCTAGCGTTAAATCATCTGACGATAACTTCGCTTTATTTAAAGCATCGAACAACTTATTTAACTTCATTTCATACAATTCGCTATACGAATACTCACCATATGTTAGCTTAGATACTTCATGTGTTAAATATGGTAAATCGTCTGTTAACAACGCAATCAAATCTCTTACTTTTTGATCAAGTGATAATTTATATTTAAAAATTTGTAATTGATGCGTACTATCTTTAACTTTGACTTTAATTTCCATACAATCCCTCTTTTCGCATCATGTCATTAGTTTATATTATACATTGTTTTTTTAGTTTCTGCGCTTAAATATCTTCTTCTAAAATGTCTAAACTTCACGTACCTGTCATATATTTGCGTCGCTTTTACATACTGACTTTCACATTGGTTATATGAAATTTCGACATCTAACGTATCTCCACATATAAACTCAATCGTCGTACCACTTTCACGTTTTATACACCGATATACTTTAGCCAAATTAATAAAATACACGTTCTTATTATTATTTGAATTTAACGGAAACATAATAAATTGATATTCGAGATCCACACAAATCGGTATCATACGATGGATGTTGAAATTCAATTGAACATGTTTACGTATTGCAGATAGATTCGTCGCATAAAAATATGTTAAATACTCATTTAACCAGTTTTCCGACGATTTCTTATATTGAACGATACCAGAATCTGATACCGCTTGACACATATAAGTTGGATCATAAATCGGTTCTATATATTTAACGTCTCTTGTAAAATATGGTAATCCTTTCATAGGAAGTCCTCTTTCATATAAATTATAGTATTAGAACGAATTATACATCATTTCATGTTTAAATACATTACATTGTTAACTATTATTATAGTTAAGGTTAACTTTTGTTAATTAAGACGCCTGTTTGAACGATTAAAAACCCGGTACATTACACATATCCGGAAATAATTTAAGAATCGATTCTTACAGGAGTCACAATGGAAAAGATTATATCGTATGAACCGATGATTGCTTCAATTATTAACAGGCTGAATATTTTATATGACCGAGATGAGTATATGCAAATTGGCCGATTAGCGGTTTACGAAGCGTTAAACAAGCACGACGAGTCCAAATGTAAAGAATCACAATTTGTCTACACGATGATTTATCAACGTTTAATCGATGAAATTCGAAAAAATGCACGTCGATTAGAGCGATATCAAGTGACAGAAGATGGAGTTCTACATACGATCCCTATCGATTCTATCGATGCGAATTTGTATTTAATCGGTGTAAAAGAAAAACTAACTGAGCGAGAATATGCATGGCTACTTATGACGATTGATGGATATGCACTCGTTGAGATCGCCAAACATTTAGGGGTGAGTTTATCAACAGCAAAAAACATAAGAAAACAAGCGAGAAAAACGTTGTATACACACTTCTATTGAGAAAAATAGTTGAAAATTGTATAATAGTATAATGATTATTTGGAGGGGTTACGATGAGTAAGAACAAAGACGAAGTAGAAATTGTACCAGCAGAAATCGGAGATATTGTTGAGTTCGATGGCATGCTTGGTAAAGTTGAAAAAATCAACGAAAATTCAGTCATCGTCGACATTACAATAAACGAGGACTGGAACGAAAACGAAGATTTTGAAAAGACAGTAGTAAACCATAAACGATATACAATCAAAAAATAATGATTAAGGCGTAAGCTCGAATGCTTACGCCTTTTTTCTTTTTATTCTTATTTCTAACCAACTGTTAAATGCTCTGTCGGATATTTGATTATCGTCTTTTTCTTGCTGCCAAAACTTAATAAGAAACTCACAAAACCGACACGGCCAATAAACATCAGTGCAATCAATATAAGCTCACTGCTTGTCTGTAAGTCATTTGTTATGCCCATCGACATCCCGCACGTTCCGAACGCGCTCGATACTTCAAAGATGATAGACATTAAACTATGTTTGTCACCTTCAACAAACGTGATGACGGATATTCCTAAAAATAGTAAAACAATTGACATGACGAACACGACAAATGCGCGTTCAACATCTTGTTTTGCGATCGTCCGTTTAAATATCGTCGGGTATTCTTTACTTCTTGCAAATGCAATTACTGTCAGTAACAAAATCGCAAATGTCGTCGTACGAATCCCCCCACCCGCACTGGATGGTGATGATCCGATAAACATTAACATACTTAAAACAAGCTGTGTGGCTTCGTTTAGTAGCGACGGGTCTTCGATAACGATTCCTGCACTTCTTGACGATACACTCATAAACGAGGCGTTCATCATTTTAGTAATAAATGAATCTTGAAAACGCGGACCATTCCACTCGATGATTAAATAAAACACTGTACCAATTACATAAAGTAACGCATACATCGTCGTCGTCACTTTCGTAAACAAACTAAATCTAAAGTGAGGGTTTTTATGACTAAAGAACTCTTTCACTTCGATTAATACAGGATATCCAATCGCTCCGAGAACGATTTGGAACATTACTGGAACCGTAAGAAAGAAGTTTGTACTATGTCCGATCAACGATTGATGATATAAATCAAATCCAGCGTTTGTCGTCGCAGATACTGATAAAAACGTCCCTTGAAGGAGTGCATCTTTAAACGAACCGGTTAAATAATAAAACACTGACGTATAAATAATTGCACCAATCAGTTCGATTAAAAACAGTAAAGACACGATATTTAAAACGAGCTTTACCCCACCTGCAATTGCGGATTGGTTGTTGTCGACCATGATTGCTGCTCGGTTTCTTAATGTGATCTTTCTACCGAGTAAAATCCATATAAACGTCGACGTCGCCATAATACCAATACCGCCGAGGTTGAGTATGAACATTAAGAGAATAATCCCGTACGTATTAAACGTGTCGACAATATTTACCGTCGTAAGACCCGTAACAGAGATACCTGAAGCTGTGACGAATAACGTATCCATAAATGATATGTATGTACCTTCATTATAGAAAAATGGCAGTTGCATGAGTAACGTAGAAACAATTAACGCGCCTAAATAATATAAGAATATCGAGCGTTGTGGGCTCATACGGTCTAATAAATTAATGATTATTTTCACACAGTATCTCTCCTTTAGACATACTATACGCCTATTAAATCAATCTTTCAATTTAATTTACGATAAAAAAACGAGCATTACTGCTCGTTTAAAATCTTATTATAACTGGACGTCAGTCTCATACTGTCTACCGTCTAAATAATACGTTACAGTAATCGTGTCGCCTGATTTTTTGTTGCCATATAAATATTGTCTAAATTCCATCGCGTTATTGACTTCAGTGTCATCTAATTTCGTAACGACCGCTAATTCTTCTAATCCTGCATATTCAGCTGGAGAACCTGGTTCAATACTCGATAGAACTACGCCATTTTTAACATCACTCGGCAATTTTAAATAGTTACGTTGATCGCTCGTACTAATTAAATATAAGTCGAGCAAGCCAACTCCGATAAAAGGACGGTCCACTTCTCCACCAGTTTCTAACTCTGAGACGATTGCTTTAACATCGTTTGATGGAATCGCAAAACCAATACCTTCGACATTCTCTAAACCAATTTTCATCGAGTTAATACCGATTAATTCACCTTTACTATTGACGAGTGCACCACCAGAGTTACCTGGGTTAATAGCTGCATCTGTTTGAAGTACTGCCGCTTCCCAGTCATCCGTACCGTTTCCATCAATATCAACCGGTACACGTCTATCTAATGCAGATACAATTCCTCTAGATACAGATCCACTAAACATATCACCGAGTGGTGAACCAATTGCGATTGCCTCTTCACCGACGAGTAATTTATCGCTATCTCCAAATTCAATCACATCAGTAATGTTACCTTTTGGCATTCTTAAAACTGCTAAGTCTGTCCAAATATCTGTGCCGAGAATCTCTGCTTCAACACTGTCACCTTCAGAAGTGTTTACTTGAACTTCAGTTGCTTTATCAATGACGTGATTATTTGTAATAACGTAAGCATATTTGTCATCTGTTTTATAAATGACTCCAGACCCAGTTCCCGCTTCAGCGAGTGACGACTCATTACCAAATAAATTCGTTTGGCTTTGTAAGTTAATGACTGATACGACTGCAGGCTTTGCTTTTTCAACAGCTACAATCGTATCCGTAATTAATTTATCTTCGTGCTTACTTTCGATATCTTTACGGACTTCTGCGGTATCTTTTGTGTCATTTACGACTTCATCTGCGTTGTTTGAATCGTTAGATAAAAAGTGATACAACGAAACGACTAAAATCGCACCGATAATACCTGCGAGTAGTCCTGGTAAAAATGATGATTTTTCACGCTTAGTTCTTGGTTTAGGCGCATCTTCTTTTTGTACTTCATGTTCTTCACGGAAATCATCGTGAGATGGTGCTTCTCTTTCATCAACATGCTCGTCTTTGACATCATCTTTTAAATCATCATCGTCAATTTTTTCAAATTGAACTGTATCGTGCTCATCTAAAGCGTGCGTACGACGCCTATACTTTTCATCAAAGTTTTCTCTTCTATCATCATCATTGCGCATTCATATCATCCTTTACATCTTTTTTCTTACCACCAGCAAACCATCCGATTAGGATAATGATAAGCATGACTGCCCAGAATGTTAATTTCCAAATTGTTGAATGTGGGAAAGTCTCTGGTAAAATACCGACTGCTTCATGCGAGAGTGTTAACACTGTTAACTTAACACCAACCCAACCAACGATAGTAAATGCTGCGACTTCTAAACTTGGTCGTTCGGCAAGTAATTTTACGAACCAGTTCGCAAAGAAACGCATAATAATAACTCCAAGTAAACCACCGATTAACATCACTGTATATTGTCCTGCGTTTACTCCGAAGAAGTCTCCACCGACATGTGGTAACGCAAGGGCAATAGCTGCAGCTGCTAAAATCGAATCGACCGCAAACGCAATATCTGCGATTTCTACTTTAAGTACAGTCATCCAAAATCCTGAACCCTTTTTTTCGTTCTTTTCAATTAATGCGTCAATTTCTTCTTCTGATCGACCTCTATGCTTATATATATCTTTTAAATGACTAAACGAAACGTAGAATAAGTATAACGCACCGAACGCTTGGACAAACCACCATTGTACGAGCCAAACGAGTAATAGTATCGCAATCATTCTAAATATAAATGCACCGAGCAATCCGTAAAATAATGCTTTCTTACGATCTTTTGGCGATAAATGTCTCACCATAACCGCAAGTACAACCGCATTGTCTGCTGCAAGTAAACCTTCTAATACGACAAGTACAATAAGTACCCATGCGTACTCTAATAATATAGTATAATCCATTTCTTCACTCCTTAAATATAAAAAAGACCATAGTAAATAGACACTGTCTAATTACTATGGTCTCACAGAACAATAAATATTGCTTAACACACCGGGCGATTTGCCGTAATGACGATGTGTTACTAGTAAACTAGTCGTTACTCCCCATATATTATTCATTGACATTATTATACGCGTTTTATTTGATTAAAGTAAACTATATAATTTGATTTCAGGATATTTATCACTAAACCATCTCAGTGCAAAATCATTTTCAAATAGAAATACTTTGTTGTCGTAACGGTCATACACAAGTGTAGAACGCTGTGTATCCATTTGATCGGTAATATCTTCTTCGTTTTCGATCCAACGTGCTTGTTTATTACCGATTGGTTCCATCACGACATCTGTATTATATTCGTTTTTCATACGGTGCTCAAATACTTCGAATTGAAGTTGACCGACTGCGCCGATAATCGGTTGATTCGTATGAATCGTCTTATAATACTGTATTGCACCTTCTTGAACGAGTTGCTCGATACCTTTGTAGAAGTGCTTTTGTTTCATCACGTTTTTAGCAGAGACTTTCATAAATAACTCTGGCGTAAACTGTGGTAACTCTTTAAATTCGATATGCTTGTCAGATGTTAGCGTATCACCGATTTGGTAGTTTCCTGTATCGTATAACCCGATAA
The DNA here is from genome assembly GCF_001815515.1 of Nosocomiicoccus sp. HMSC059G07. Lineage (NCBI taxonomy): Bacteria > Bacillati > Bacillota > Bacilli > Caryophanales > Staphylococcaceae > Nosocomiicoccus > Nosocomiicoccus sp. HMSC059G07. The sequence continues at coordinate 168,402 of NZ_KV820788.1, read as the reverse complement.
TATCTCCAGCATATGCTACGTCTACAGTTTCTGTGTCATCTGCCATAAACATCGTCGCACGTGTGACTTTTTGTTTTTTACCTGTGCGTTGTAATTTCACTTCCATACCGCGGTTAAATTGCCCGGATACGATACGTAAAAATGCGAGTCTATCTCTATGTTTTGGGTCCATGTTCGCTTGAATTTTAAAGATAAATCCTGAAAATTCTTCTTCTGTCGGATCGATTACTTCACCTGATTTTGTTTCAAGTGGTTCTGGGCTCGGTGCAAAGTCAACAAACGTGTCTAAAAATTCCTCAACACCAAAGTTAGATAATGCTGAACCGAAAAATACAGGTGTTAAATCTCCTGTTGCGATTTTTTCTTCATCGAATGCGTCCCCTGCTTCTTCGACGAGCATAAACTCTTCAATCGACTCTTGGAAGGCAGAGTCTTTTTCGATGTCGTGAGACGTTTCTAATTCGTAATCGTCGTTTAACTTCAACATCGTCTCTTCACGGTACGGATTAATTTCTTTTGTACGTCGATTAATAATCCCAAAGAAACTTGGTCCCATACCAATTGGCCACGTCATCGGATACGTTTCAATATCTAACGTTTCTTCGATTTCTTCTAAAAGCTCAAACGGATCTTTCCCGACTCGGTCAAGTTTATTGATAAATGTAAACACTGGAATCCCACGCATTTTTGCTACTTTAAAGAGTTTTAACGTCTGAGGTTCGATCCCTTCTGCTGCGTCGATGACCATAACAGCACTGTCAACGGCCATTAGTGTACGATACGTGTCTTCTGAGAAGTCTTCGTGTCCAGGTGTATCTAAAATATTTACTTTATATCCGTCAAAATCAAACTGCATGACAGAACTCGTTACTGAGATTCCACGCTCTTGTTCGACTTTCATCCAGTCTGATGTTGCGAATTTACCTGTCTTTCTACCTTTAACGACACCCGCTTCACGAATCGCACCACCGAATAGTAATAGCTTCTCAGTTAGCGTCGTTTTCCCGGCATCCGGGTGCGAAATAATCGCAAATGTTTTTCTTTTATTGATTTCTTCTTTAAGTCCCATACAATCTCCTTAATTCAATTCTATCTATTATTAGTTTTCATATCCTGGAAAGTTATATTTTTTATACGCAAAATTTAATGCAATCAAATCATCGCGATGCGGTTCTTTAATATGATTTTCCATAATTTGATACGGCTCGCGCCCTTTTCCTGCAAGGAACACAGTATCTCCAGGTTCAGCATAATCTATAGCGATTTTTATCGCTTGTTCACGGTCGATTTCTGTCGTGTAATTATCGTGTGTCATCCCTTTTTCGACGATATCAATTAACATGTTTTTATCGTCATTACCCGGATTATCAACAGTGATTACGACATAATCTGACAGACTCGCAATACGACCCATCTCTTCGGCTTTTGAATAATCTCTTTCACCAGTCATTCCATACACTGTAATCAATTTACCATCGTTAAACGGACGAATTGTTTGAATGACTTTTTCTAACGCATCTGGCGTATGTGCAAAGTCGATGATTAAATGAATCGGTAATTCATTGTCTAACACTTCTAAACGACCAGATACAGCTTTCATCTGTTTAATTGCTTCAATCACATCATTTAAATCGTACCCTTGTAACCATTCACTTATAATCGCACATATTAAATTTTCAATATTGTAATCTCCAACAAATGGTGATTCTACATAAAACTCACCGTCTGGCGTGTGTAACGTAAACGTCGTACCTTCTAGACTTCCTTTAATATTTGTCGGATAAAAATCTGCACTTTCATCTAATCCATATGAAATCACTTCATAAGGTGTCATCGTAGCATATTCTTTTGACCACGGATCAGAATTGTTTAATATGACGTATTTTGTCTTTTTTAAATCTTGACCGAGTTGAGAAAAGAGTAGCCCTTTAGTGAACCCGTAGTTTTCCATCGTTTCATGAAAATCCAAATGATCTTGTGTTAAATTCGTAAATATCACAATATCAAAATCCACACCAAACGTACGCCCAAGCTTTAGTGCGTGACTCGACACTTCCATCGTAAATACTTCAGTTTCTTTTTTTACCGCTTCATTAAAATTTTTATGCAAACGAGTCGTCTCAGGTGTCGTATTTAACGATGGATACGTATCTTCATTAATCATAAATCCATTCGTTCCTAAGTATGCACTTTTTTTATTCATACTCATACTTAAATTATGAATCATCGTTGAAACAGTCGTCTTACCATTCGTCCCAGTGACACCGACCATCGTCATACTTTCATGTGGGAAATCATATAAGTACTCTGCAAATAGCGCAGACACTTTTACTGGGTCTTTTACTTTTAATAACCCAACGCCTTCAGGTAATTCCCTATTTCGGTCTGATAATATCATCTTACTGCCTTTTTCAATCGCTTGATCGATATAATCAAAACCGTCTGTCGTTGCACCTTTTAACGCGACAAATATCGTTCCTTCAGATACTTCTCTAGAGTCGATTGTAATATCGAATACTTCTTCCGGTAACGTCCCATATATTTCTTTTATTTTTAGTAATGAAATTAGTTGTTCAGTTTTCATGTTCTCACCTCTAACGGTTTGATTTAATTATACATTAATGAAAATAAAATACGCCCCTAGAGGCGTATTTATTCTGCACGTTTTTGTTGTCGTCTTTCACGTCTTCTTATAAGTACGATACTAATCTCATACAACACAATCATTGGCGTTAAAGTTATTAAATGTGTAAATACGTCTGGAGGCATAATAATCGCCGTTAAAACTAATAGTCCAAAATAGACGTATTTTCTTATAGCGACCATCGTTTCTGCATTTAATAATCCAATATAATTTAAAAATAGTATGACAACAGGCAGTTGGAATATTAACCCAAACGGAATGGTCGTCATCAGTAAAAATCTCATATATTCATCTGCAGTAACAATTACTTCAAAGTTCTTTTCTCCGAGTGAAATTAAAAAGAAATAACTGACTGGGTGAACGACAAAGTATCCAAAGAATAAACCTGCTATAAATAAAATTAACATTCCTGGTAACGAACTTTTAATAAACATCGTCTCTTTTTCGACGAGTCCTGGTTTCATAAAGCCCCATATGAACCAGCAAATAAACGGTATAGATAACCCAACACTAATCGCACCAGATGTTTGTAAATAAAAACGAATCACCTCAAAAGGTCCTAATACGACAATATTCGCACCCTTTGAAACGTAAGGAAACCACCAACCGACCGTCGCAAAAATCACAATAAAGCATAAAACGACAGTGATTGCTGATTTAATAACAACCGATCTTAAATCGAGAATATGGTCCATGAGAGGTGCCATATTATCTTCTTGAGTCAGCTTCTTACGCTTTCGTCTCACTTGTACTTCTTTATATTCATCATTGTTAGACATATATATGTACCACCTAATCCAATCAACGAATTTTTAAAAATAACGCATTAAATCATCTATCTATTATAGTACACATTGTGTTGATATAAAAGATTATAAACGTGGTTGTAGCTGATTGAAGCGGTTTTATTTTCTAACCTGCGTATAGTTGATCCAAAACAGCGTAATCGTTAAATAGATGAATTACCTTTTTACGCAAAAACGATTTGTGTTAAACGGACCTCTGTTTATTTCACGCAAACGGCGTAATTGTCAAATAGATGAACTGCTCTTTTACGCAAAAGGGATTTGCGTAAAATTAAACGTGCTAACGTCACCTCTGATACATTTCCGACCTATCTTTCAGATGAAAAAACTCGTAAATTTTGATTTGCGTAAAATTAATTTCATAGTCGTTTACGCAATTGCGTGTTGCGTTAAATTGTTTTTCATCTTTTTACGCAAAAGAGATTTGCGTTAAAAGGGGCACTGTTTCGTTGACGCAAACGGCGTAATTGTCAAATAGATGAACTACCCTTTTACGCAAAAGGGATTTGCGTTAAATTAAACGTGCTAACGGCACCTCTGATACATT
>NZ_KV820788.1:77882-164305 GCF_001815515.1 Nosocomiicoccus sp. HMSC059G07 | reverse complement strand
GTCGTTTACGCAATTGCGTGTTGCGTTAAATTGTATCTCTATTCGTTGACGATAAAGAAAAAAGACTGTAGAAAACATCTACAGTCTCATATAAATTAATTTACTTCTCTAAACGTTTTTTATCTTTATGATACTTAATAACACCTTCTGCACAGCGGTATGCTAATGCACCGACTGTTCCTGTTGGGTTGTAACCAGAGTTGTGTGCAAAGTTTCCTGCTCCAACTACGAATAGGTTGTCTCTGTCCCAGTGTTGTAACCAGTTGTTAACAACTGAAGTCTCTGGGTCGTCTCCCATCGTAGTTCCACCTGTATTATGTGTCGACTGATAAGGTACGATATCGTAATCACCTGGCTCTTCGCCGACGTCTACTTGTTTTGCACCCATTTTCTCAAGGATTTCTCCACATCTATCTGCCAGATATTTTGTTCTCTTTCTATCCATATCTGTGAAGTTGTAAGTCAGTTTTACGAGTGGTACTCCAAAAGCATCTTTATAGTCATTATCTATATCTAAGTAGTTGTCTTTATGTGGGCTTGATGCACATTGTCCAGATACTGATATAGATCTCGTATACTGTTTAATAGACTCGTCTTTAAATTCCGCACCCCATGAAGGTGTTCCTTTACGAACAGGGTTCGTTAAGATTGGTCGTGAACCATATTGAGCAACTGTAATATTTCCACCGTGTAAGAAGTCTAGGTCTTCATGGTCGAAGTTATCCCCGTTAAAGTCATCCATTGACATACCTAAAGCACCAGCACCCATGAAAATATTAAACTGTTCATCGAAGAATCCTCTAGCGCCTCCAAACGTCTGATAACAATAGTTACGACCTAGCGTACCTTTTTCAGTTTTTGGATCGTATTGTTCACCGATGTCAGATACCGCAAGTAGTTTATAGTTATTGAATACATAACTCGTTAATACGACGATATCTGCAGGTTGAATGAATTCTTCTTTCGTAAGTGTGTCAACGTATTTAACACCTGTAACTTTTGAATTATCTTTGTCATCAGTTAAAACTTCTACGACATTACAGTGTGTACGAAGTTCAAAGTTATCATGACGACGTGCTGTTTTTAATACTGTTACTTCTGGCGTTGCTTTCGCGTCGTATTCACACGCGAAACGCTCACAGAACGCACAATATTGACATGGATTTAACTTTTCACCATCTGGGTTTTCGTATGCTGCTGACATATTTGCTGATGGTAAGAAGAATGGGTGGTATCCCATTTCATTTACCGCATCTTCAAACATTTTCATCATTTTAGTTTTAATCATTGGACCGTTCGGATAGTCTTTACTTCTTTTACCTTCGAAGTGATTGACTGTACCACTGATACCAGCGGTTTGTTCGAACTGTGTAAAATACGGCTCTAGCTCATCATACGTAATACCCCAGTCTCTAAAACGGTATCCGTCCTTTTCTTGGAGTCTATCTTCACCGTATCTCTCTTTCGTTTGAGTTGCGATTTCAAAGTCATATGGTAAGAAACGATAAACGTGGCCGTTCCAGTGAGTCCCTGCACCACCGACGTTGTCACCGAGTAAGAATGATCCTTGTTGACGCATTGGTAATGCTTTTTGATCTGGACTGTTTCTAAATGTAACAGTTTCTTTAGAAGTGTCTTGCATTAATTCATAACGAATCGCATATTTTAATTCGTCGTGTACGTGTTGATAATCTGCTGTACCTCTTTCTTTACCTCTTTCAAGGCTAAGTACTTTTAATCCTGCTTTTGCTGCTTCTGCTGCAACAATGCCCCCTGTCCAGCCGGCTCCGACTGTGAGTACATCTACTTTTTCTAGTTCTTTCGCCATTTAATATGTCTCCTCTTAACCAAAGTTTGGTAATGGTTCAATATCCATAAATTCGTCTGATTCAATTACGTCTAAGTATGAGTGCTGGTGGCCTGGGAATTGTTTCATTTTCCAGCCTTCCATATTTCTGTTACCGTGATAAATCGGATCACAATATGCACCTTCTAGAGTTGCTGAACGTAGCATCGTAAAGAAGTAACTTGACGTTGCTGTTGATTTTGGTACACCAAAGTCAACTTTACCTTCTTGGAAGTCATTTAGAATTTCATCTTGTTTCTTTTCATCGAGTTGAGAAAAGCTTTCGTCGTGACGACTTTTTGCTTCTTCTTGAAGTTTTTTGACACCGAGTCTGAAGTATTCTGCACGGTTTAAGTTTGACTGGTACCCTTGAGTTGGAAGTCCTTCGTGGAAAGGTCCTTGCATGTATTCTTTAGAGTTAAAGCCGTAAGCTCCAGCGAGTTGTCCGTCTAAGAAATAAGCTGCACCGAGCCCTTTAGCTCCTGGTCCAACGTCAGTTTCTGGGAAGATTCTTTCCATTGCTGCTTCAATCGTTGCAAAGTCTGCGTCATTTTCAAAGAATACACGACCTTTGTCTGGTACGTCGAACATACCTCCGTCACTATGACCATCGTGACCACCCTGGCTATCTCCACCGCCTTGATCACTAGAATCTTTTGAACTGTCACTTGATTTACCATCGAGGTTAAATCCAATTAAACCTCCAAGTAAACTACCACCGATAATACCACCAGTAGCTACCCCCGTTGTTTTTAGGAAATCACGTCTTGAGAATTGTTTCTCATCCGCCATAATCCTCACTCCTTAATAATTTTCATCTGCAATAACAGAATAGATAAATATAATTGTACACCTTTTAAAGAAGATATAAATAGGTTTTGACAATTTTATGTCAAAATTGTGAAATAATTTTCGAATTGTCTTTATAAATTGTCAAAAATTGTCTATAATTAAAGTATTAATAGGATTTGGAAAGGGAGACACCACACAATGAAGTTTTTTGAAGCATTAAGATGGCCAAATGATCATATGGATCTACGTTATGAGACAGACAAGTATACGAACTTACCGGTCGTTACTCGCGTTTACGATACGGATAGAGCAAACGATGCTGACGTAGGTTTTGTTACACGTGAGTTTGCGTCAAGAATCAAACAAGCACAAGATCAAATTGAGTCAAATCGTATTATGATGCTCGTGTTATACATTGCTGCAGTATTGCTTCCTGCACTTGTATTAACTGTCGTCAAAGGGACGATCTTACCAGCTGGATTTGCTGTTGTATATGCATTCATTGTAATTTTCGTTGTTGAAATGTTCAACCAAGTTACAATTAACAGAATGTTAAAAGAAATTGATGACGGTGCCGGAAATAACGGTCGTCGTAAATAATTAAAAGGCTTCAAATCTATAAGATTTGAAGCCTTTTTTTATTTAAAATGACCATAAATATTTTGTTGAGTACCAGATGACACATATCCATTATTTAACTTTAACCAATAGTGTCCGTCTTTATAAGTTACTGAGTTAAATGCTAAGTTATCTTTTGGCTTAGCTGATGAGATAATTTTTCCATTTAAACTTGGTGTGCCCCTAATATTCATATTGTATTTCGGGATAAATATCCCGTTAAAATATCGATCTTTCCTTAAATCAATATCGTATGCACTAATACCATTGCATACAAAATCTTTTTCTTTTAAATACCCATATCGCTGAAACTGAATGTGAAGATGGCTTGCCATCGGTACGTTTAAATTGTTTGTATCTCCTTGATATCCAATTGTTTCACCGTACTTCACATGTTGACCGATTGTCACGATTAAATTTCTCTTTAAATGGCCGTATATTACTTGGTAACCAAGTGATTTGTTTGCAATTACGACTGTTCCACCAAAATTTCCGTAATTACTCGTCCCTTGTACGACGACCCCGCTCATCACTGCAGGAATCGCTGCACCGTCATGTTTTGCAAAATCATACGCTCTGTGAAACCCTCCACAATACGCGTCATAATTAAATCCATTCACTGTGTAATTTCTAAACCCAAACGGTGTCATCGCATGCGGATTACTCGTCATTTTAAAGTTGTTCTTAATCAAAATATCTATTGGATTCAAAAAAATCCCCTCCTTACTCTATATATCGAGTACAGGAGAGGATTTAGCTATTTAATATTTTTGTTTTGGTACTTTAACGTCACTAATTAACGTTTGACTTAAATCACGTCTATAACGCCAAATGTTTTGAACAATCGACTTAATAACAGCGTATGTCGGAATCGCAATTAAAATTCCTAAGAATCCTGCGATATTTCCTGCTGCAAGTACAATTGTAATAACTGTTAAAGGATGTAACGCAAGTTGCTGACCCATAACGTTTGGCGTAATGATATTCGACTCGATTTGCTGCGCTGCAAGTGTGATGAGTGATACCCAAATGAACATAATTGGATCTTGAATGAGCGCTAAAATCGCTGCTGGTAAAAATGCGACCCATGGTCCAACGAACGGTACGACGTTCATAAATAGCGCAAACACCGCGAGTAATAGTGCGTAATCTAAACCGATAATCTGATAACCGATAAATAAAATAATACATAATATAAACGACACGAGCATTTGTCCTTGTATAAATGCACGGAGTGTTTTATCGATATCTTTAATCGTATCGAGTAAAAATAATTTAAAACGACCTGTAAATGGACGTGTAATTGTCGGTACAAATTTTTCGTGATCTTTTAACATAAAGATAAAGAAAAATGGTACTAAAATAAGTGAAATCACAATCGATACTGTACTCATTATAATTTTAAATGCATTCGCTACGACGCTACTAAACATCGTAGACCCTGTTTCAAATACTTGATTCGTTATTTCATCTAAATTTACTTCAAACGGTAAACGGTCCCTTTGAGTAATTACTGTGTTCATGAAGCTTTGAATTTCACGTTGAATGAGCGGTCCACGTGTAATTAAGTTTTGAACTTGCTCAGTAATTACCGGAATAACCGAAATTGATAACACTGCAATAACGATCACAATAATTAAAAATACAGAAGTCATCGATAGCCAGCGTGGTGCGCTATGGCGTTCTAGGTATTCTTGAATTGGAATCGTAATGTAAAATAAGACGCCAGCAAGTAGTACAGGTACGAAAATTGTCGCAATGATTTGGAAAAACGGTACAAATATATACTGTACTTTCACTGTCATGTATATAATGATGAGCGTCATAATCAGCGCTACACCACTTTGAAACCAAATCTTATTCAGCATAGACGTGTCTCCTTTCGAAACTTGTTTTTATTATATCATTGAATGCAAGAATTAGTTGAAAGAATTATCCTGATTAACTGCAATATTTTGTAAATACGTTACACTATATATAAAAAGGAGATAACAATGGATTTTACAACAGGCATTCATAACAATGAAATACATTCCAATATTTTAAACGAAACGATTATGTTCGAGTACTATATACCAAAAGATTTTGACGAAAATCGTAAATATAATGTCTATTATACGTTTGACTCACAAGACTTTTTTAAATACGGTCAAATCAATCGTATTTACGAACGACTTTTTAAAGATGGTGAGATAGAAGCTGCGATTATCGTCGGAATCCCATACCCGAGTGTCGAGTGGCGTAACCATCACTTCCAACCAGAAGGTGAACATACAGACGAGTTTATGGAATTTATAGCTAAAGAATTTGTTCCGTTTGTCGACGATACATTTCCTACAATTCAAAATCGCGACAGTAGAGCTTTAATGGGTGAAAGCTTAGCGGGTAGTTTCAGTATTAAACTCGCGATTAATTACCCAAAAATGTTTAAAAATGTTCTCGCTTTTAGTCCCGAGGTTACTGATGAATTTTATAATGAAATTATCGAAAGAGAAGGCACTGAAAACATTCATCTTTACCATACAATCGGACTTGAAGAGCAAGATTTCATAACAATTACAGGCAGACAAGCGAACTTCTTAGATCCAAACCGCGAATTAAACGAAGTGCTCTTTTCAATTCCAGAACGATACGAGTATAAAGAGCTAGACGGTGGCCATATATGGAAGACGTGGAAACCAGAAATTGAACACGCACTTAGATTCTTTTATGGAGTGTAAAGATAAAAAAGCTAAGACCAGATGGTCTTAGCTTAATTTTTATGCCATTGCGTGATATCCTGAGTCGACGTGTAATACTTCTCCTGTAATTCCTGATGCTAAATCTGATAATAAGAACATTACAGCATTACCAACTTCTAATTGGTCGACGTTTCTCTTTAATGGTGCACGTTCTTCGATTTCTTTTAAAATCGTTTTGAACTCGCCAATTCCTGATGAACTTAACGTACGAATTGGACCAGCTGATACCGCGTTTACACGGTATCCATCTTCACCAAGGTCAAGTGCTAAGTATTTAACACTTGCTTCTAATGCCGCTTTCGCAACACCCATAACGTTATAGTTTGGAAGTGCACGCTCTCCACCTAAGTAAGTCATCGTTACGATTGACCCACCTGGGTTTAAGATTTTCTTCGCTTCTTTTGAAACGATCGCAAGAGAATATGCTGAAATGTCTAATGCAAGTTGGAATCCTGCACGTGATGTTTCAGAGTATCCACCTTTTAACTCGTCTTTATTCGCAAATGCAATTGCGTGTAACACACCATCAATTCCACCTGTGTGTTCACCGATTTCTTTAAATGCACGCTCAACGTCTTCGTCTGACGTAACGTCACAGTTTACCATGAAGTCATGGTCGCCTTCGAGTTCACCTTTTAACTTTTCGATTTGATCTTTAAAACGGTCGTTTAACGTCGTGAATACGATATTCGCTCCCGCTTTGTCTAATGCACGCGCTGCTCCCCAAGCAATTGAACGTTGGTTCGCAACACCCATTACTACATATGTTTTACCTTTTAAATCCATGAGAATCCCCCATTCTTATTAGTACCTACTACTAATTTTAAATTGATTCTCAAAAAAATGCAACGAAAATCTATACTAAAGCACTCATTAATGCATTTGCGAGTGAGAAATAGATCATTAAACTAATAATATCGTTCGATGTTGTAATAAACGGACCACTTGCTACTGCAGGGTCAATTCCAAACTTTGACATCCCCATCGGTATAAATGTTCCAGACAACGTCGCAAATGTCATCGCTACAAATAATGAAATACTTACAATAATTCCGACGACAGGTTGTCCGAATAGAATCGTAATGATAATGAATAGTAATACCGCGCAAGTGAACCCTGTCATCATACCTGTAAGAATATCTTTAATCGCAAGTTTTAATAGGCTCACACGTTTAATTTCACCTGTAGCAAGTCCACGGACAGCGACCGCTAAACTTTGCGTCCCAGCATTCCCTGACATTCCACCGATAATCGGTATAAACGCTCCGAGTAACGCTACTTTTTCAAGCGTCTCTTCAAACGTAGATAACATCGTCGCGGTAATCATACCCATAAGCGTTAAACCAATGAGCCATGGAAGTCTCTTTTTAGCTGCTGTAAATGATGAATCGTCAAGTGGTGACCCTTCATCACTCATACCGGCAAGTCTATAGTAGTCTTCCTCTGCTTCTTCTTGGATAACGTCCATGATATCGTCGGCAGTAATGATACCGACTAAGTGTTCTTGATAATCTAGAACTGGTACTGCTAAGAAGTCATAGTCTCTCATCATGTACGCAACTTGTTCTTGGTCGTCTGCGACATTTACCGAGATGACACGTTCTTTCATAATATCGCCAATATATTCGTCTTCATCCGCAATTATTAAATCTCTAAGCGAAATAATACCGACGAGTTTGTTGTTAATATCAGTGACAAATAAGTAGTAGATCGTCTCGCTATCTGGAGCTACTTTCCTTAAGTGCACCATCGCCTCATGGACAGTCATTTCACTGTCGATTGAGACGAACTCCGTCGTCATGATACCTCCCGCAGTATCATCTTCGTAGTTCATTAATATACGAATTTCTTCGCGGTCTTCTTTTTTCATTAGTGCTAAGAAGCTCATCATGACTTCTTTTGGTAAGAAGTTCATAATGTCCGCTGCGTTGTCGTACTGCATTGCACCGAGTACTTGTGCAGCGTATCTCGCGTCCATACTTGTTAAAATCTCTTCCATTTCCTCATTCGAAATAGATAGCGTGTCAAAGAAATCCGCCACTTCTTTTGGACTGAGTAAATGATATAATTTTTCTCTATCTTCATCATTTAATAGACTGAAGAACTCACCTTGTTCGTATTCGTGGAGTTTTAAAAACTCTTCTCGAAACGGCTCATAGTCTTCTTGTTCTAACAGCATAATCAAGTTATCATATGCTGCTTTTATCTCTATATCTTCCACATGTTTTGTGTAGTCTTTTTCTTCTGTTTCAACTGACATCTTACTCACCTCTCACTTGATATAAACGACTCCCTGACTCGATGCCAAAATGGAAAATGTCTAAAACGGGCAAATTTTATCGTTTCCTCTGCCACTTGATATTCAATTGAACGAATACCATTTTTCTGAAAATGTAGGTGATCGATTGTCAGTAAATGCGTATCTGCTTTATTTGGATACACGTTTAACGTGTGATGGCTCGGTAAAATAATCGATGAACCAATCGTTCTAAATACTCGGTTGTTAATCGATGCGATTTCTGTAAGTTGAATCGATCGAAATGACGGGTGAATTAACGCACCACCCAGTGACTTGTTGTATGCTGTAGAACCAGACGGTGTGGACACACAAATACCGTCTCCTCTAAACTTTTCAAAATGTTTCCCACCGATACCAACATCCACCGCAAGCGTCGACCCTTGTACCATTTTTAATGTCGTCTCATTTAACGCGAGATGACGTTCTTCACCGTCATCTGTATTTACTGTAACAGCGACTAATGGGAATTCTGTTTCAACAAATTTCCCACGGTCTATTAAGTCTATTAACAGGTCCGCTTCTTCTGGATGAAAGTCTGCGTAAAATCCAAGGTTTCCAGTATGGACACCGACAAACATCGTTTCTTTTAATAAATGTTGATACATATGAAACGCACCGAGTAACGTTCCATCGCCACCGACGGAGATAATAATTTCCGGATGTATATTATCTTCTTCCATACCGCGTTTTTTCATCCCTTGAATTAAATACTCGCGTGTATACTTTGACTTTTCGTCGTTTTTTGAGATAACTGTAAATCGCATAATTATCTCCTCCTCGTTTAGATGTTGCGCTTCTTAGAAAAGAACTTCTGTGCCTCTTGAACTTCCTCACGTATTAATGACATTTCTTGGTCGAGCTGATACGCGGCGTCCGCTGCATTTTGAAGTCTTTCTTTAATTTCTACTGGGTACTCACCTTTATATTTGTAGTTCAGAGAGTGTTCAATCGTCGCCCAAAAGTTCATAGAAAGTGTACGGATTTGAATTTCAGCTAATATATTTACCGTACCGTCTACTGTTGAAACTGGGTATTCTATAATGATGTGATACGAACGATATCCACTTTCTTTCGTATGTTTAATATAATCACGCTCTTCGATAATTCTCATATCTTCTCGCTTATCGATTAAGTCTCTAATAATCATAATATCATCGACGAACTGGCACATAATACGGACACCAGCGATGTCGTACATATCTTTTCTAAGTTCGTCATAAGAGATATTATTTTTACTCGCCTTCTCAATAATACTTTGTACTGGCTTTACTCTTGCAGTAACAAATTCTATTGGAGACGAACGGTTCGTTAATTTATATTCTTGTCGAATACCTTTTAACTTAATTTTAAGTTCATCGATGGCTTGTCGATACGGAGATAAAAATACGCTCCACTCATCCATATTTTAAGCCCCCTTTTAAATTGCAAAAGTTTCTACAATTTTACCTTCAAACTCTTTGCCATAATTACTATTATCTTTAATATTGTCGAGTAACACATCTAATTCCGTGAAAAACTCTTTAAGCTCTACTTGATCGTTTACAGTGACAGTTTTGTTATAGTATCTCGCTAACATTTCCCACGTTTCGGATACGAAATGTGTGCGGATGTACTCTTCACCATCATCTAATATGTAAATAATCGTAAAGTTATCAGAGTCTACAATCATTTGCTCTGTACTTATGAGTGTTTTATTCGTCAAATCATTTTCAACATAACATTTTAATGTATCGTCTTCATATTTAATTTCATTAATATATATATCCATTACTTTCACCTCTACCGGTACTTATTCTACCACACTTGTACCCTTTCGACGTACTTAATGTGTAATGCTTTACTTAATCTTATGAAATCGCAATAATAATGAATAGGAGGTCATTATGCAAGAGACTGAAATTGAATTTAAAAACTTATTAACTAAAGATGAATTTGAAAATATAGAACGTGCGTTATTTAAAGATGTTGAAGCTGTCTCTCAGACGAATTACTACGTCGATACGGACCGTTTCGATTTAAGAAGTAATTACTTAATGCTACGTATTCGAAAGCGTGAAGATATGAATATGTTGACGCTAAAAGTTCCGATGGATGAACACGTGACTGAAGAGTTTCACAACCCTCTTTATGAAGATATACATATCGGAGATATTGTAAATAAAGATATGCTCAGTCGTCCGATGTTTTTAATTATACGTAGTCATTTAATTAACCGAACATTACGTGTCGTAGGCAAATTAACGACACTTCGTAAAGAAATAGATTATAATGGTGGAACACTCGTTTTAGATTACAGTACATATTTAGGTCATGAAGATTACGAAATCGAATTTGAAGTAGATGACGTGTCGAAAGAGACAATCTTCAATGAGCTATTACATACGTTTAACATTACAAAAAAAGATACACCCGTTAAAGTTGAACGTTTTTATAATGCATTAGAGTCGAATTAAGGAGAAATAGATGGTTACAGTATATAAGCAACTTGGTGAAGAGACAATCGAAGCGTTAGTCGATCGTTTTTATGATTATGTTGATAATGACCCACGCATGCGTTTTTTATTTCCAGATGATTTAACTGAAACGCGCTACAAACAAAAACTCTTTCAAATCCAATTTCTCGGTGGTCCAAATAAGTATAATGAAACATTTGGTCATCCGATGTTAAAAATGAGACATATGCCGTTTCCTATCACAACAAAGGAAAGAGATGCTTGGCTCGACAATATGTCTAAGGCAATGAATGACTTAAACATTCCAGACGAAGTTAAAATTCAAGTATTAAGACGTTATGAAATTACAGCAAACGCGATGGTTAACAGTCGCTGATTTATTATTATTTAGAGGTGACAGATTTTGAAACATTCAAATGTAATTTCACTATTCCTCGAACCAGTAGAACATCAAATTGAAATATATTATTTCTTTGATCCGTTCCTTAAAGATGCTTTAAAAATGGAAGCAATCGTAAACAAGCTACTACTCGAGTATGGTGATTATGTTCGTATCAATAAAATACTTGCTCCCTCATTAAGAGTACTGACAAAATGTCAGGCACAGTCGACTTCAAAGATTGACAATATCGCTCTTGCGTACAAAGCAGCAGAAGTGCAAGGAAGAAATAGAGCACGTAAGTTTATGCGTTATTTATTTAACAGAATTTCACCGACGAATTCTGTGTGCACAAAAGAACATATTATCGATAGCGCAACGCTCGCAAACCTTGATATTCATTCATTTATGGATGAGATGGAATCTGAAAACTTACACACGTTATTAAATCGTGATCTTGCATTATATCGTGAACTGGATATCAATCTACTACCAACATTTGTATTTTTTAGCGGTGACATTGAGTCCGAAGGTCTTAAAATTGAAGGTGTTAACGAATATTTCATTTACGCATACGTCATCCATGAATTACTAGAAATCGATATACAAAAGAAAGCATTGCCTCATATTTATGAATATATTAAAAAGAACGAACTCGTCAGCATCGATGAGTTAAAGATAATCTATGATTGGCAAGATTCTGTATTACTAAAAGAATTAAAACAACTACAATTGTCACAGTATATCAGCTCTGTCACACACGGAGATGAAATCTATTTTGAAGCAGTCGGCAACCATGTATAAATGGTTGCTTTTTTTATATATAAAAATATGAGAGTCACGAGTGACTCTCATATTTAGTTTATATCATTATTTATTTTTAATGAGTTGTTCGAATTGATCTAACTTCTCTTCAAAGAATTTCATCGCTTTTTCAATTGGTTCACGCGTTGTCATATCGACACCCGCATTTTTTAAGATTTCAATTGGATAGTTTGATGAACCTTTTTTCAGGAATTCGTTAATGTAGCGATCGCTATCTTCTTTTGTACCGTTTAATACGATTTCAGATAACGTCGCAGCTGCTGAATAACCTGTTGCATATTGATAGACGTAGTAATTCATATAGAAGTGTGGAATTCTTGCCCACTCTTTACTTATTAAATCGTCATATGATACTGCGTCACCGTAATATTTCTTGTTTAAATCACCATACACTTCGTTTAATTTGTCCGCTGTTAACGGCTCGCCGCTTTCTTTTAACGTATGAATCTTATGTTCGAATTCAGCAAACATCGTTTGACGGAATACCGTTCCTCTGAATCCTTCAAGTTGCTCATTTAATAGATATAATTTCTTTTTATCGTCATCTAAATTTTTATATAGATAATCTGCAAGTAATGCCTCGTTAAATGTAGAAGCCACTTCTGCGACGAAAATTGAATACCCTGATTGGTTCGCTGTTTGGTTTTTACGGCTGTAGTAGCTGTGTACTGAATGCCCAAACTCATGTGCTAACGTAAACATGTTATCAACGTTATCTTGCCAGTTCATTAAAATATATGGATTTGTACCATATGTTCCAGAAGAATACGCACCAGAACGTTTACCTTTGTTTTCGTAAATATCTACCCAGCGGTTGTTAAATCCTTCTCTTAAAATGTCTTGATACTCTTCACCGAGTGGTGCCATTCCTTCGATGACGTGATTTTTTGCTTCTTCGTATGTGACTTTAAAGTCTTCGTCGACGAGCGGTGTATAAATATCATACATCGTTAACTCATCTAAACCTAACATCTCTTTACGTAACTCAGTATATCTGTGTAGTAAATGAAGGTTATCATTAACTACGTCAACAAGTTGGTCATATACTTCTTCAGGAATGTGGTTGTTTGATAACGCTTGATCACGGCTTGACTTGTAGCCACGTGCTTCAGCAGTGAACACATGACTATCGACTTCACCAGAAAGTGTTTGAGCTAACGTATTTTCATATTCTCCATACTTCTTGTATAGAGTTTCATATGCTGATTTTCTAAGCGTTCTATCGCTTGATTTAAGTAAATCAATATACGTCCCTTGAGTTAATACGTGTGAATTTCCGTCAGAGTCTACTGCATTATCAAACGATAAATCTGCGTTATTAAAAATCGCATATGTCGATCCTGGGTTGTTTAATACGAGACCTGCTTGAGCGAGTAACTTTTCTTCTTTATCGCTTAATACGTGTGCACGTTGTTTGTTAATCTTTTCTAGGTCGAACTTAAATTCTTTTAATTTATCTTCTTCAGCATAGCTGTTTAACGTCTCTTCATCGATTTGCATAAGTGCTGGAGTTAAGAAGCTCCATGCTGAAGCAAATTTTGTATATAAAGACATTGCACGAGATTCCATGCTTTGGTATTTACTGTTAGATGTATCCTGGTCATGTTTTAAATGTGAATACACATATACTTGTGATAAAGTAACGCCTAAATCTCTTTCAGCTTCAAGCACTTCTAGTAAGTCGTCAGAACTTTGAATGCCTTTTTCTCTGAACGTATCCGCTTCAGAAAGACGATCCTCTACTTCTTTATATGCTTCCTCCCATTTTTCATCTGATTCAAAAATTGATGTTAAATCCCACGTATCTTCTACGCGTTGATCTTCACGTTTTAATAATTCTCCCATAATGTACCTCCAAATTTGTAATCACTTACATTTTCTCAATATTTAGACTTTGATGCAACTAATTTTGTTCGCAATTCGAAATATTTCTTTAAATTCTTTTAATAATCGATTCGCGATATCATATTCACTCATCCCATTCACTTTTCGTATACTTAGAGATTTTACAAATTGATTAAAGTCATAATTTTTATTAATTGCAGCATGGTACAAAAAGAGCTTCCATTCAAGTGGATTATTATTAATAAATCTCTCGGATGGTGTCATGTAGTATAGAAATTTTGGTAAATGATTTGTATTAAGGGATAAATGATATAAAAGTGAAATCGTCGGGTTTAAATAACTACGTTTATTTCTTTCTTTTTGAATTTCAGATAATAGATCATCATTACTTCTCGTTTCAATCGAAAATAAAGGACAATAATGATTAAATATTTCTGCGTATCTAATCGTTTCGATTTTAAAGAGCCACTTGTTTTGTTCAATATTTTTAAGTAATACATAGCGTTTTACAGTGAGTTGATCGTTAACTGTATATAATACGAAATCTTTCATCACTGCATAGTGAAACTGTGTTAAGTACAGAAGATTCCCTCTTAGAATTAAGTCCTCTTCTTTTAATAACCACGTGACGTCAATTCCTTCTTTTTTATATCCTTTTGTTCGATTTAATATAATCGTCGGAGAAACTTTTGATAGTTGAATTTCAACTGCGTGATTATCATCGATAAGTAAATCTGGTATTTGTTGGATACGTTCTAAATAGTATTCCATTTTCACGTTAAAAATTTGTCCAAATTTAAAGTATAAGTCGTGTTTTAATTTTAGATGAAGTTCAGATTCACGGTTATATAAATGGCGCTCACACATATGAATGCTGATGTGTGAAAAGTGCTCTTTTTTAATATCACCACGTTTTAGTTGAACTTCGCTATTACATACCGGACAGTAATATTTTTCATTTCGTTTGGCGTCTTTTGCATCGATTTCATTTCCGAATTTATCAATTGCGATTAACATAAAAACACCCCTTTTTCTATATATGCTAGAAAAAGGGGCTTTGTCTTTTTTTATTTTTTAATTTCGAATTGTTTTCTTAATTGACGTCTTACGTTATATGCCATAATTGTCTTTCCGTATTCGATTAAAACTGCTTCGTTTCTATCTGAGCGTTCACCATACTCAAGTAAATTGAGTTTCATTTTCTCTGCATACGGATGGCCCTCATTTGTGAAGTACACTAAATAATAGAACGAATTATTATATGATAAAAGTAAATCGTCATATAGCGTTTCATCTTCTTCTTGACGATAGCTATAATCAATTAATGTATCGATATCATCAAATTTAACGATAAACGGTCGCGTATAATCACGCTCCATTTCTTCTTGTAACATTTCTTTTAATTTCTCGAATTCTTCTACATCCATTGATTCTTGCGTTTCTAAAAAGTCTTCAATTAAATCATCTTTATCTTTTTTATTATCTATATCATCATCGTCGTTGAACGTTTCATCGAGTAATTGTTGTAATTCAAAATCATCATGTTTACTTGAAAGTCCAAATACACTTTTGTTTTCTGACTGGGATTTTGACACGATTACTTCGATTCCTCGGTCAAATGCATGAACTTGAATCCATAACGGGCCATCGCTCATGAATTCTTTTGTATGTTCGTCACTTACCTCGTTCATGAGTTTCCAGAAAAATTCTTCACCACGTTTACGATCCATCCATAACTCTTCTCGACTAAAACCTCGATTTTCAATATCATTATAAGAAATATAGAATTTCAACGTCTCATCGTCAATTCTTTCAAATCTCATGCACTCACCCCTCACTTTTAATAGTAACGTTCATTATACGAGTTTTGCAACAAAAATGCCAATTTAAAAACTCAAATAAAAAAGCTTGTAACTTTTCAGTTACAAGCTATTAGTTTATATAATTATTCAGCCATACGTTTTGCTTCTTCTAAATGTAATGTACGAACTTTTCTTGGTAAGAAGCGTCTAATTTCATCTTCATTATAACCGACTTGTAGTCGTTTATGGTCGATAATGATTGGACGTCTTAACATACCAGGATTATCCATAATTAAAGTATACAGTTCATTCATTGGTAAACTGTCGATATCTACATTTAATTTTTGGAATGTCTTAGAACGTGTTGAGATGATTTCATCTGTTCCGTCTTCAGTCATTCTTAAAATTTCTTTAACTTCATCAAGCGTTAATGCTTCTGAAAAAATATTTCTTTCAGTGTATGGAATGTTATTGTCTTCTAACCATGCTTTAGCTTTTCTACAAGACGTACAACTAGGCGATGTAAATAATGTAACCATTTTTTTCACACTCCAATATTTTCTATTATAGTAAAAACAGACATTTTTAAATTAATTAAACATCTTATTCCTTTACTAATTATATTATATACCTTAAACATTAAAATAACATGAAAATCTCTTAAAAAGTTTGAAAAATATTTGAATTTATGTTAGATAAATGAAGTTTGATAGAAATCTAAAACAGTATTAAAATGAAGATAATACATTTTTCGGAGGCAAATCATATGAAAACATTATTTTCTGGTATTCAACCAAGTGGTATACCAACAATTGGTAACTACATCGGAGCGATTACCCAATTCGTCGAAATGCAAGAAGAGTATGAGTCATATTTTTGTATCGTCGACCAACACGCTATTACTGTACCACAAGACCGATTAGAATTGCGTAAAAATACTAAATTACTTGCTGCAATTTATCTAGCAGCTGGGTTAGATCCTAAAAAAGCCGCCCTTTTTATACAATCTGAAGTTCCAACGCATACACAAGCAACGTGGATTTTCCAGACGTTATCGTACATGGGTGAATTAGAACGTATGACACAATTTAAAGATAAAGCACGTAAACAATCTCAAAAAGAAGGTATTCCAGTCGGATTATTTACTTATCCAACATTAATGGTATCAGATATTTTACTATACAATGCAGACGTAGTACCAGTTGGTGATGACCAAGCGCAACACTTAGAGTTAACGCGCACACTCGCTGAGCGTTTCAACTTCCGTTATAAAGAAATCTTTACGATTCCTGAAACACGACTTCCAAAATTTGGTGGGCGTATTATGAGCTTACAAGATCCAACGAGCAAGATGAGCAAAAGTGATGCAAATCAAAAAGCGTTTATTTCTCTAATGGACGATCCAAATGCCGCTGCAAAAAAAATCCGTAGCGCAGTGACGGATTCTGACATGGTTGTAAAATATGATAAAGAAAATAAACCAGGAATTTCTAACCTACTCGTCATTTATTCGAGTTTTACAGATTATACGATTGAAGAAATCGAAGCGAAGTACGAAGGTAAGACATACGGTGACCTTAAAAAGGACTTAGGTGAAATCGTTAAAGTATTCTTAACTGATTTCCAAGAAAAAGTAAATCATTACTTAAACTCTGAAGAACTCGACGCAATTTTAGATGAAGGTCGCGACCGTGCATTTAAGAAGACAATAAAAACGTTAACTAAAATGGAAAATGCCGTAGGACTCGGACGAAAAAGAAAATAAGAACAAAAAAACGGGGAAATTTCCCCGTTTTTTTATTCTAATTCATGTTTGATAATTGATTTTACTGTGTTAAGTTCTTTTTCAACATCTTGAGCTGGTTTTGCTGTAAATAAACTTACAACAACAGTTACAATTAAGTTAACGATGAAACCTGGTAAAATTTCATATAAGTTCCAGAAATCTGAACCTGTTTCACCCATTGGTGAAACAACTGTAATCCAAAGAATAACAGTCACTGATGCTGCGATCATACCTGATAACGCACCTGTTCTCGTTAAACCTTTCCAGTAAAGTGAGAGGATTACGATTGGACCAAATGCTGCACCGAATCCTGCCCAAGCGTTACCAACTAAGTCTAGGATTGTAGCATTCGGGCTCCACGCGATAACCATCGCTACTGCTGCAACGAGTAGTACCGAAATACGTCCAACCATAACAAATTCTTTTTGACGATTATCCGCATTTTCTTTACCACGAATTAACTTATAGAAGTCTTCGGTTAACGCACTAGACGTTACAATTAATTGTGACGCAATCGTACTCATAATTGCTGCTAAAATTGCTGCGAGTAAGAATCCACCAATTAATGGGTGGAATAATAATTGCCCCATTAAAATGAAGATCGTTTCTGGGTCTTCGAGCACTAATCCATTACTATTTACGAACGTAATTCCTGTTAAACCAACGAGTACCGCACCGAGTAGGCTGATTGCCATCCAACCGATACCAAAGCGACGTGCTGTTCTTAACTTTTTAACATTTTGAACAGACATAAATCGAACGATGATATGTGGTTGTCCGAAATAACCTAGACCCCATGCAATAAATGAAATAATACCGATTACAGTCGTACCTTTAAACCAATCTAAGTTTGTCGGTTTAATTTCTGCCGCTTGGCTTAACGTATCAAAACCTGATAATTGAAGCATCGCAACAATCGGTACCATAACCATCGCAATTAACATAATCACACCTTGGAAGAAGTCCGTGAGTGATACTGCTAGATATCCACCAAAGAATGTGTAAACGATGATGATTACACCAATTAAGATTAGACCGAAGTGGTATGACGTACCAAATGCACTTTCAAATAAACGTCCACCTGCAACGAGTCCTGAGTTTACATATAATGTAAAGAATACAACGATAATCAGACCTGAAATAATTTTAATTAAATTTGTGTTATCACTTAAACGGTTATTTAAAAATTCAGGAATCGTAATTGAATCATTTGCGATTTCAGTATACACACGTAATCTCGGTGCAACGACGAAGTAGTTTACATAAGCACCTACTGTTAAACCAATCGCAAGCCATGCTGCTGAAAGACCAACTGAGTAAACTTCCCCAGGTAACCCCATGATCATCCAACCACTCATATCTGCTGCTCCTGCAGACAGTGCGGTTACGTATGGTCCAATGTTACGACCACCTAGCATATACTCATTTAAATCTCCTGTCGATCGCTTGTAACTATACCAACCAATGACTAAAAGAATTAAGAAGTATAGTACAATCATAACGTACGTTTGCCAATCTAAAGTGACTGCGTCACGTACACGCGTAGCTCCTAATAATAGCACTTAAAGCGCCTCCTTTTCTAATCTATGTTTAGTATACAAAATCATAAAAGCGTTTTACATAGCATTTAAAGCGTTTTAATATGAATAAATCTCTTTTTTTGTTTTAATACACATTTATTTAGTATGAAAAAATAAACGCGATATCAATTAAGATTTCGCGTTTATTCAATATTTAATTCTATATTATTCTGTATATTTTTTTAACACAAGTGTCGCGTTATGACCACCGAATCCTAGACTATTTGTAACCGCATATTCGATGTCTAATTCTTCTTGTCCATCTTTAACATAGTCTAAATCAAGTTTAGGATCTTGATTTGTTAAGTTAATCGTCGGATGGATTTTGCCTTCTTGAATACTTTTCGCAGTAATAATCGCTTCCATAGCACCAGTTGCACCGAGTAAGTGACCAGTCATTGATTTTGTTGAGTTGATTTTTAAATTGTATGCATGATCTCCAAACACTGTTTTAATCGCAAGTGTTTCAAACTCATCGTTGTATGGTGTTGATGTACCGTGTGCGTTAATATATTGAACTTGTTCTGGTTGAATACCAGCATCGTTTAACGCCGCTTGAATCGCACGTGCACCACCTTCACCTTCAGGTGCTGGTGCTGTAATATGATGCGCATCTCCTGTTGAGCCGTAACCGACGACTTCAGCATAAATTTTTGCTCCGCGTGCTTTCGCATGCTCTAACTCTTCTAAAATAACGATCCCTGCACCTTCACCCATTACAAAACCTGAACGGTCCTCTGAAAATGGAACAGAAGCATAGTTCGGATCGTTCGACTTACTTAAAGCACGGTTCGCTTGGAATCCAGCAACACCCATATGTGTAATTGGCGATTCTGTTCCACCTGAAATCATGACGTCAGCATCGCCTCTTGCAACGATTCTAAACGCGTCACCAATCGAGTTCGTACCTGTTGCACATGCTGTTACAGTTGCACCATTAGGTCCTTTTGCGTTATGGCGAATCGATACTTGACCAGCTGCCATATCTGGAATCATCATTGGTACAAATAATGGGCTCACTCGTTTTGGTCCACGATCAAATAATACTCTTAACCCGTCCTCTAATGCTTGAATACCACCGATACCTGACCCAATCCATACTCCTGTACGTTCTGAAATTTCGTCGATATTTAATCCAGAATCTTTAACCGCTTCATCTGAAGCAGCAACAGCATATTGCGTAAAACGGTCCATACGACGTGCCTCTTTACGGCCAAAATATTCTTCACCGTCAAAGTCTTTTAGCTCACCAGCAACGTGTACATCATAATCACTCGTATCAATTCTCGTAATTTCACCAATTCCGTTTACACCATTTAATGCATTTTCCCACATCTCATCGACAGTATTTCCAATTGGTGTTAATGCTCCCATACCTGTAATTACAACTCTTCTTTCGTTCATTTATATTCCTCCTATTATTTTCCCCAAGTCATACAAACAGCGCCCCATGTTAAGCCGCCACCGAACCCAACTAAGACGATATTATCTCCATCTTTTATTTTATTATGTTTGACTTCATGTTCAATGCTAATTGGAATTGAAGCCGCAGACGTATTTCCATATAATTGAATCGTTTCACTCATTTTTTCTCTCGGTAAGTTCATTCTCTTTCTAGCCGATTCCATAATACGAATATTCGCTTGGTGTGGTATGAGCATATCGATATCTTCACTTGACATACCTGCTTTTTCTGTAACAGATACACTAAGTTCACCCATAATTCTTACTGCGAACTTAAAGACTTCTCTTCCATTCATTTTAATATAATTCGTCTCTTTATCGTCATATAGCCACTTACCACCGTCACCGTTACTTCCGAGTTCAAACGATTTAATACCATAACCCTCGCTGACTTCACCAACGACAGCTGCACTCGCACCATCTCCAAAAAGTATCGCGGTCGAACGATCTTCAAAATCGATCTTTTTTGATAACTTATCTGCACCGATGACAAGCACCTTTTTATAAGTCCCTGCTTTTATGTAATTATAAGCAGTCGCTAACCCATATATAAATCCTGTACAAGCCGCTGCTTGGTCAAATGATGGTACATGATTTAACTCAAGTTTACTTTGAACGATATTCGCGACTGTTGGAAAGTGATGGTCTGGTGTTGAAGTAGCAACGATAATCATATCGATGTCATCTTTTGTTACTCCAGAGTTCTCCATCGCTCTTTTAGCTGCTATTACTGCCATATCACTCGTATCCATATCTTCTTCAGCAAATCTTCTTTCTTTTATACCCGTCATTTCAGTAATCCATTCATCTGACGTATCTAATATCTTTTCAAAGTCGTGATTGGTCATTACTTTTTCTGGTAAATAACTACCCATACCGATGATCCCTACATTCGTCATCTCACCACACCTCACCTTTTTATTACTAGGTACTAATTTAGCACATTTTTTTGTTTTAATCAAACAAAAAAAGCTTAAGTACATTAGTACTTAAGCTTTAGTGAGTAGCGAATTACTCTTCATCTACACCGACTTTGTATAATTGGAAGTCAGGGTTATATCCGTACTCTTCAGTCCAGTTTTTAACACGTTTGTTAACTGGTACTACGTATGCACGGTAAAGAGTTGGGAATACTGGAATTTCTTCAGCCATAAATTCTTGCCACTCATTGTATACTTCTTTTCTGTATTCAATATCAAGTGCTTCTTGTGAGTTACCTTTTTTAAGTAATTCATCGTTTTTCTCAGAAGCGTAACGTGGGTAGTTGAATGCAGCTTTTCTTCCGTATAATCCTGAAGGGTCAACGTCAGAACCTACACCCCATGCACCTTGGTAGATGTCAATGTCTTTGTCATCGTTTTTAAGCATGTCGTAGAATGTGTTGAATTCGATTAAACGGCCGTTAGTTTTTTCTACGTTAAGTCCAATTTCTTTCCAAGATTGGATGTAGTAGTTTGCTAATGGTTCAGCAATGTCTCCACCTGACATAGAAGCGAAGTTGATTTGTAGTTTTTCACCGTCTGGTGTTTCAACGAATCCGTCTCCGTCTGTGTCTTCATATCCAGCGTCAGCTAAGATTTGTTTTGCTTTTTCTGGATCGTATTTAGGAGTTTCTAAGTCTTCTTTATACCAGTCTTTGTGGTAAGGAGTGATTAATGAGTTCGCTCCCCAACGTAGACCTTTATAGAACTTATTACCGACAGCATCGTTGTCAACTGCGTGCCACATTGCGCGACGTAATTCTTTGTCACCCATTTTCATTTCGTCTGGCTTGTAGTTAACTTCGTTTTTGTCTGCATCCCACTCACCAAGTTTGAAACCAATGTAAGTGTATGCTCCGTCAATTTGACCTAACCATTCAACATTATCCATTTCAGCAACGTCTGGATATTGGTCAGTTGGGAATGATAACGCTACGTCGATATCACCTTTTTGAACCGCATCAGCTACAGAAGATGAAGGAATAACTTTGATTTCGATTCCGTCCATTCCTGGTTCACCTTGCCAGTAATCTTCGTTTTTCTCAAGGATAATCGCTTCACCTGAAGTGATTGATTTAACTTTATATGGTCCAATACCAATTGGGTTTTGACGTGTTTGATCTGCTGCTGCCATATCTTTAACTTCTACACCTTCGTAGTACTTTTCAGGGAATAAGTATGCCCAGAAACCACCAGCCGTTAATGATGGTGCAAGTTCTTTGTATGTAAATACAGCTGTTTTATCGTCTACAACTTCGATACCAGAGATTTCATCAGCTTCACCAGCTTGATACTCTTCGTATCCTTCAATTAATGTAAATCCATCGCTTGATCCGCGAACACCGTCGTAGTCAGGGTGACCGATTACTTCGTATGATGCAACATAGTCTTGGATAGTAACTGGTGTACCATCGTGCCATTTAGCATCTGCTTGTAATTTGAACGTTACTGTGTTGTCTTCTTCGTTTAACTCAAATCCGATTAATCCGTCTTGAGTGTACTGGAAGTCAGCATCCATTGTGAATGCACCTTCATCGAAGTATCCAATCATAGTAGCATCTGGAGTCCCTTGGTAGAACGCCCAGTTTAGTGTACCTTCAAATGGAGTATCTGAAGTGTAACCAACTTTTAACGTACCTGAACCAGAAGGTTCACCTGTGTTTGAAACCGTTTTGCTGAAGTCTTCGTAATTATAGACTCCTTCTTCGCTAGGCTCTGCGTTACTTGTACCGCCGCCGTCATCTTTTTTGTCCTTATCGCCGTCAGCAGCGTCATCGCTTCCGCCACCACTACAAGCAGCAAGAACAAGAGCTAGAGATGATCCCATACCGAAAAGTACGCGAGACCAATTGTGTTTCTTCATCTTTGTTTCCCCCTTTAGATATAAAAGATAACGGTATAGAAATGTTATCTAATTTTGATATTATCATAAAATTCAGATTAATCAATATCAAAATTGAATTTCTTTTCAAAAAATTGAAACCGTTTTAAATCTATACCAATATTATACCCTATTTTAAAAAAATGTGAAATCGTTTTCGAATATTTTTTAAAATTTTTTGTATTTATTAAATAAAACAAAAAAGACCAAGCATTCGCTTGGTCTTAAATGTAAATTTATGCATTACGTTGTCTCGCATCTCCTGCTCGGCGTAACGCTTCACCAACGTTACGTACACAAAGCATTAAGATTAAGATTAATATCGCCGCTGGTGCCCAGATCCACGGTCTTAAGCGTAGCGTTTGCGTTTGTGTTGCATAAGATAATAGCGTTCCGAGTGACGGTGTATCTTCAGGGAATCCAAATCCAATGAATGAGAGTCCCGACTCAATACCGATATTCGAAGCGAGTGATAGCGTTGAGTTAACAATGATAATACCGACTAAGTTCGGTAATAACTGTGTAAATATAATTTTAACGTGAGAACTACCTAACGTTCTCGAAGCGTTAATATAGTCTTGTTCTTTCTCTTGAATCGCTAGTGAACGTATTAATCTCGCTGTACCTGTCCATAAGAACGCACTCATGATGAGTGAGAAACTCACGACATTATAGCTTGGTGAAATTGTAACGTACACAACGATGATCATGATGAACGGTAAAACCATCATAAAGTCTACGATACGCATGAGGATATTGTCCACTTGTCCTCCGAAGTAACCAGAGATTACTCCATAAGCCGTACCGAATGATACTGATATTGCTGTAACGAGGAAACCAATTAGTAACGAGTTTCTCGTACCGATAATTAGTTGTCCAAAAATATCACGTCCACCGTAGTCCGTACCGAGTCTAAACTCTTCGTTTGGCGGTTGGTTCAGTGATAATAAGTCTACTGTTACGATTTCTGATTGTTTTAAGAACATCGTTAGTCCGAAAACGTATGACGTAATTGCAATCATAATAATTAAGCTGAAAAGCGCAACTTTATCTACTAAAATTTCTTGAAGTAAAACTTTCCACCCCGGTGTCGATCTCGGCAAGTTCTCTACGTCGATTGAATCGTGTGATTCAATTCCGTACACACCTGCTTGATTATGTGTATCGATATTCGTCGGGTGTGCATCATCTTTGTCATTCTCAAAACCTGTGTTGTCTGGATTGACATCTTTTAACTCACGGTTTTCATCATTTAAATTTTTATTATCCTTTGTCATGTGACACCCTCCTTATTTAATACGAATCCTTGGATCGATAATACTTAAAATAATGTCAGATAATAATGTACCAACAATTGTTAAGAATCCATAGAATAAAATTAATACGTTCGCAACACTGAAGTCACGCGTTGAAATTGATTCTAAGAATAAACGACCCATTCCTGGATACGCGTAAATCATCTCGATGAAAATCGAACCACCAAGTAATCCTGCGATTTCATAACCAAAGAATGCAGCGATTGGGATAATCGCGTTTCTGAAAATATGTCTTCTATACACTTTACTTTCAGATAAACCTTTTGCACGTGCAAGTGTAACGTAATCTTTTTGTTTCGTTTCAATAATACCACCACGTAAGTACTGAACCGTACCAACGAGTCCAATTAACGCGATCGATAGGGACGGTAATATTAAGTGGTGTATTTTACTAATGAAGTATTCTATCGTCCATGGTTCTACATTCGGGTTCACTGAACCTGAAGTTGGGAACCAACCTAAATTAAATCCGAATACTAATACCATAAGTAAAGCGAACATGAATGTTGGTGTTGCGAAACCTAAGTATGTGTAACCTGTAATAACGTTGTCTAATAATGAATCGTTATAACGACCTGATAACATTCCTAATGGAATACCGAGTAAATAAATTAAAATCGTAGAGAATAATGATAACCAAACTGTGTTCATTAAACGGTCACCAATAACATCTAATACTGGCTGTTGTTTAAAGTATGAACGACCAAAGTCTCCTTGAAGCATGTTGAATACCCAGTCTCTATATTGAATATACCATGGGTTATTTAGCCCCATCGCCTCACGTTGTCTCTCTAATGCTTCTGCAGAAATGTTTGGGTCTAATACCCCACTTAACGCATCCCCTGGCATTAAACTTGCTAGGAAGAAAATTAATAAACTCAGCAAGAATAATTGCGGTAATGCAATTAAGAATCGTCTAATAGTAAATTTGATCATTTAATTTTTACCTCCTTCTGGTGGTAAAGCGACTCTATGATTCTCAGAAATTTCAACGAGAGGGAAAGGCTTACCATCTTCATCTAAATAATCTTGGAAATGATTCTCATATTCTTCTTGAACTTCTTTACGTCTACGTAAGTTCTCTTCGATGTTATCCACGTTTACATCCGGAATTGCAGCAATTAACTTCTTCGTGTAAATATGTTGTGGATTTTTAAAGATCACTTCGGCTGGACCTTCTTCTACAAGTCGGCCTTGATACATAATTCCAATCCACTCACACATATGTCTCACTACCCCTAAGTCATGGGCAATAAATAACATCGTTAAATCCATATCTTGCTGGATTTCTTGCATGAAGTTTAGTACTTGCGCTTGTACTGATACGTCTAATGCTGATACAGGCTCGTCGGCGATAATTAACTTAGGATTTAACGCGATTGCACGCGCAACACCGATACGCTGACGTTGACCACCTGAGAATTCGTGTGGGTACTTATAAATTGAACCAGGTGGTAAACCAACACGAGAAAGCAGTCGAAGTACTTCTTTAATTAACTCGTCTTTTGATAACTTCTCGTAGTTTTTAAGAGGTTCAGCAACGATATCAAATACACGTTTACGTGGGTTTAATGATGAGTACGGGTCTTGGAAGATCATTTGAACGTCACGACTGACGTCTACTTTTTTACCACTGTTTAAGTGTTTACCTTCGAAGTAAATGTCCCCACCACTAACTTTATTTAGTCCCATAACAGCTTTACCAGTTGTCGTTTTACCTGAACCGGATTCTCCAACTAAGCCGTATGTTTTTCCTTTTGGAATTTTAATCGTTACGCCGTCAACTGCACGGACGTAATCCTTTGTCGTATTAAAGAACCCACCTTTAATTGGGTAATAGACCTTTAGGTCGTTAATTTCTAATAAGTATTCCGCCATTACTCATTACCTCCTTGGTGCAACGCTCCAAACTGTTCCTCTTCTACTTCTTGAATTAATTCAGCTGAAGAATCTAAGTAGAAGTGTTTATAGCACGTACATCTTACAAAATGTCCGTCTTCAACTTCACGTAACTGAGGATTCTCTTCGTGAGCCGACTCGTCAATCCATGGAATACGTGGTGCAAATCGGCAACCTGTACGATCCATCTTATCAAGTGCTGGAACTACACCTTGAATGACGTGTAATTTATCCCCTAACATATCTTCAGATGGTAACGAGTTGAGTAAACTTCTCGTATACGGATGAAGTGGGTTTTTAAACAATTCTTTAACAGGTGCCATCTCCACAATTTGACCTGCATACATAACAGCAACTTTGTCTGCCATTTCTGCAACGACACCTAAGTCGTGAGTAATTAGAAGTACACCTGAACCTAAGTCGTCTTTTAGTTCACGAATTAAATCTAAAATTTGTGCTTGAATCGTAACGTCAAGAGCAGTTGTCGGTTCGTCAGCGATTAATAGCTTTGGCTTGTTTGCGATTGCAATCGCGATAACGACACGTTGTCTCATCCCACCAGATAATTCATGCGGATATGCTTCAGCAACTTGTTCTGCTCTCGCAATACCAACACGTCTTAATAACTCGATTGCATAAGATTCTCTTTCGTTTTTCTCTTTCGTTTTATGAATTGTTAAAGTTTCTATAATTTGATCCTTTATTCTCATTAAAGGATTGAGCGCTGTCATCGGGTCTTGGAAAACCATAGAGAATTCGCCACCGCGAATGTTATTCATTTCTTTCTCGCTTGCTTTCAAAATATTCTTATCTTCAAAGAACACTTCACCTTCAACACGCGCGTGTCTATGTAATTTCATAAGAGAAAATGCTGTCGCACTTTTCCCTGAACCTGACTCACCAACGAGAGCGAGTACTTCGTTTTTCTTAATATCGAACGAAACATTATCAACAGCCGGGTAGTATTCCCCTTTAATTTTAAATGATGTCGTTAAGTTCTTTACTGATAGTAATTTTTCATCCATATTGTTCACCAAACTTCCTTTCATGATTTTTAAAGGATGTGCAAATAAGTTGTTTTTAATTGTAAAGACAATTGTAAGATAAATCAATATTATCATAAAATTTAATAAATTCTGATATGTATTTTTAAAAAATTGCCTTACATGTAAACGCATACACATATTATACTCTATGTTGTATACTTTTTGAATGATTTATTGTAAAATAAATATTGAAAAGAGAATTAAATTATTAGGAGTGTCTGATTTGAGATTTGTAATCACGTTCATTTGGGCATTTTTGCTCACTCAAATGATTAACTTTATCCTAAACAGTTTAAGTGGTGGCGGACAGCTATATCCTGAGATTGGATTATTATTTGCTGTGCTTATTACATTAATCGTATTCTTCTTAGATGTCGTCATGAAGCCTCGCCACAATTACACTGAGGACAAACAGTAATCTATACTTACTAGAAGACTCTATTACGAATAGAGTCTTTTTTTCTATCATTATATAAACGAGGTGACCTGATGAGTTACATATTATCTATCGACCAAGGAACGACGTCAACACGTGCAATCCTCGTCGATAAAAATGGAGATATTAAAGCGACATCGCAAATGGAGTTTAAACAATATTTCCCTAAATCTGGTTGGGTAGAACATAACGCAAACGAAATTTGGAGTTCTGTATTATCTGTTATCGCTCAAGTACTCGGAGATAACAATTTAACAGCCGATATGATAAAAGCAATTGGTATAACAAATCAACGTGAAACGACCGTCGTGTGGAACAAACACACTGGTCTTCCGATTTATAATGCAATTGTTTGGCAATCGAGACAAACTGATGGAATTACTGAAGAGTTAAGAGCAAATGGCTATGAGGAGTTATTTAAAGATAAAACTGGTCTTATATTAGATCCGTATTTTTCAGCGACGAAAGTTCGTTTTATACTCGACAACGTTGAAGGCGCACAAGAAATGGCAGAAAACGGTGATTTACTATTTGGAACGATCGACAGCTGGATTGTGTGGAAATTAACATCTGGAAAAACACATATTACAGATGTCACAAATGCAAGTCGTACGATGTTATTTAACATTCATACGCTCAAGTGGGATGATGAGATTTTAGAAATTCTAAATATTCCTAAGAAAATGTTGCCTGAAGTAAAATCTTCTAGTGAAATTTATGCGTATACGGATACAAATCATTTCTTTGGTGCTTCAATTCCAATCGCAGGAATCGCTGGTGACCAGCAAGCGGCACTATTTGGTCAAACGTGTTTTGAAGAAGGAGAAGCAAAAAATACATATGGTACTGGCTGTTTCCTACTATTAAACACAGGTGAGGAAGTACCCGCTTCAAACTATGGATTAATATCTACTATCGCATATCAATTAAAAGATGAACCTGTTAAATACGCACTGGAAGGATCTATATTTGTCGCAGGGAGTGCCGTTCAGTGGCTAAGAGATGAAATGATGTTTTTTGATGATGCGGCAAAAAGCGAACAACTCGCAACTGAAATTGAAGACACAGACGTCTATGTCGTTCCCGCGTTTACAGGACTCGGTGCGCCATATTGGAACATGCATGCACGCGGGGCGATGTTTGGTATTACTCGTGGCACATCAAGAAAAGACATAATTCGCGCAACGTTAGAATCGCTCGCATACCAAACGTATGACGTTCTAAATGCGATGCGTAAAGATAGTAAGACAGAAATCAAACAGTTAAACGTCGACGGCGGTGCTTCTGCAAATGACTTTTTAATACAGTTCCAGTCGGATTTACTAGAATGTACTGTTGAAAGACCAAAATATTTAGAGTCCACAGCACTCGGAGCAGCATTTTTAGCAGGACTCGCGGTTAACTTCTTTGAATCTAAAGAAGCGTTAAAAGATTTAAAGTCAATTGATCAGGCGTTTCATCCTCAAGAAAATAAAGAAAAAATCAACAAGAAGTACGACGGATGGAAACGCGCGGTTAAAGCGACAGAACTATTTTCAAACTAAAAAAACTCTATTGAGATTTTTCTCAATAGAGTTTTATTTTTATTGTAAGTCAAATGTAAATGTGCCGTCTTTTACGTCGATATCGACGTGCAGACCTTCTTCTAAGTTCGATTCAATCATTTTAATTGCGAGTGGTGTTTCAATTTCACGTTGAATGTAACGTTTTAATGGTCGTGCACCAAACTCTGGTTCGTACGCTTCTTTAACGATATATTTTTTAGCGTCTTGTGATACTGAAATACTCATATGTTGGTCACTTAATCGTACATTTAATTCATCGACTAACTTATCGACGATACCTGTCATATTTTCTTCAGTTAATGGACTAAACATAACGATGTCATCCATACGGTTTACGATTTCTGGTTTAAAGTGCGTTAACACTTCACTCATAACGACTTCTCTCGTTTTATCGTTAATTTCTCCACCTTGAATCATCGTATCGAGTAGATAATGTGATCCTAAGTTCGATGTCATGATGAGAATAGTATTTTTAAAATCAACAGTACGACCTTGAGAATCTGTCAGTCTACCGTCATCCATAATTTGAAGTAAGATGTTAAACACATCTGTATGTGCTTTTTCAACTTCATCTAAAAGAATCACCGAATACGGATGTCTTCTCACTTGCTCAGTTAATTGTCCACCTTCTTCGTATCCAACGTATCCTGGAGGCGCTCCGATTAATCTAGACACTGCGTGTTTTTCCATATACTCACTCATGTCGATACGAATCATGTTGTCTTCACTATCAAACATCGTTTCAGCAAGTGCTTTTGCGAGTTCTGTTTTACCGACACCTGTTGGTCCTAAGAATAGGAAGCTACCAATTGGACGGTTTGGATCTTTAATACCTGCTCTTGCACGAATAACTGCGTTAGATACGAGTTCTACCGCTTCATCTTGACCAACGACACGCTGATGAAGTAATTTCGGTAAATTAAGCAGACGATCTTTCTCTGTTTCAACGAGTTTTGTTACTGGAATTCCTGTCCATTGTGATACGATCATACCGATTTCTTCATCTGTAACAACTTCACGGATAATACGGTCTTTACCGTCTGTTTCGTCATGAAGTTCTGCTTCAAGAGCATTTAACTCTGCTTGAAGTTTCGGAATAATACCGTGCTGAAGTTCAGCAGCACGCTCTAATTGATAGTTGCTTTCTGCTTCCTCTAATTCTTGGCGCGCTTTATCGATTTCTTCACGTTTACGAGATACTCCGCTAATTTGCTCACGTTCACGCTCTACTCTTGCAGTTAGAGATTGTTGTGCTTCTCTCGCATCAGCAAGTTCTTTTTGAAGTTCTTCTAAACGTGCTTTAGATACTGAGTCGTCTTCTTTTAATAATGCTTGTTCTTCGATTTCCATCTGCATAACTTTACGATTGATTTGGTCGAGTTCAGTTGGGTTAGATCCCATTTCTGTACGAATTGTTGCACTCGCCTGGTCGACTAAGTCGATTGCTTTATCTGGTAAAAATCTCTCTGTAATATAGCGGTCTGATAATTCTGCAGCAGCAACTAACGCACGGTCTGTGATTCTCACTCCGTGGTGTACTTCATAGCGTTCTTTCAGTCCACGTAAAATTGAAATTGTGTCGTCGACTGTCGGTTCGCTAACGAGTACTCTTTGGAAACGACGCTCTAATGCTGAATCTTTTTCGATATATTCACGGTACTCATTTAACGTTGTCGCGCCGATCATATGGAGTTCACCACGTGATAACATCGGTTTAAGCATGTTACCAGCGTCCATTGCCCCATCTGTTTTACCTGCGCCAACGAGCATGTGTACTTCGTCGATGAATAATAAAATTCTACCGTCTGCTTCTTTGATTTCTTCTAATACTGCTTTTAAGCGCTCTTCAAATTCACCACGGAATTTTGCTCCTGCAACGAGTGCTGCTAAATCTAATTCAAAAATTGTTTTATCCTTTAGTGAATCTGGTACGTCTCCACGAACGATACGCTGTGCGAGCCCTTCAACGATTGCAGTTTTACCGACACCCGGTTCACCGATTAATACTGGGTTGTTTTTACGTTTTCTACTTAATATACGAATCGTGTTACGGATTTCCTCATCTCTACCGATGACTGGATCCATATTACCTTTACGTACTTCTTCGACAAGGTCACGACCGTATTTTTGTAATACTTCATATTGAATTTCTGGATTTTGAGTCGTCACGTGTTTTCCTCCTCTAATCTTTTTAATGATTTCTTTTACGATTGTATCTTTATTTCCAATTTGTGCTTTTAATGTGTCGTCTACATTTAATGCAGCGAGTAAAAGATGTTCTTGAGAGATATATTCATCGTTCATATCTCCCATTACTTTTTCTGCTTCACTAATTAAGCGACTAAATCCTTGAGACATATATTGCCCATACTGAACGTTGTCTCCTTCTACTTTGTTAAAACTTTTGAGTTTTTCATCATATTGTTTAATCAATTCATCTACATTAATATTTGCGCGTTGTAAAATATCTTTTGCCATTGAATCACTGACTGTAAATAATGCTTTTAATAGAGCAGCGAGTTCGATTGTTTGAATTTTATGTTCAACTGAAATTTGCTGTGCACGTTCGATAATCGACTGCACTTTGAAAGTCATTTTATTGATATCCATTTCCTCACCTCAAGTGTTTGACCAATTTTGACTATACTTATATTATACATCGTTATATTTTAATTTCAAGCGTTTCACTCAAGTTTTTGACCTTTTTTGACTATTTATTTTCGCTTTATTTATATATCACTTTGTACTATAGTTGTAATATTGATTAGGAGGACTTTAAATCATGGATATCGATATAATAGAACTGATTAAATATATATTCTTAGGGATATTACAAGGGTTAACCGAACCAATTCCTGTCTCTTCGAGTGGTCATTTAGTAATGGCGCGTGAACTTTTTGGAATTGAAGCGAGTGGTTTATCGTTTGAAATATTTTTAAACACTGCTTCACTCATTGCGGTGTTGTTCATATATTGGAAAGATATTTTTGAGATTGCTAAAAACTTTTTACGATATGTATTTAAAAAAGATAGAGATTTAGAAGCAACGACGGATTTTAAATATGTTATTTACTTAATTATCGCAACAATTCCTGTTGGAGTTTTAGGGTTTTTACTAAAAGATGTTATTGGAGATAACGTATCGATTGGTTTTGTAGGGTTAATGCTTCTCGTTACAGGGACTGCTTTATGGTTTATTAAAAATAAATCAGGTGTTAAACGTGACGGTGAATTAACTGTTAAAGATTCTATCATCGTCGGTCTCTCACAATGTGTGGCGTTAATTCCAGGAATTAGCCGAAGCGGTGCGACACTCGTCGGTTCGATGGCAGTTGGACTTGAGAAGAAAAACGCATTAAGATTTGTATTCTTACTATATATACCAGTGTCACTTGGTACGGCAATATTATCGATTTCAGATATCGCGACTGATCCGATGCTCGACACACTACTCGTTCCTTACCTTGCATCATTCGTCGTTACAATAATCGCGACGTATATCGGGTTTAAATTACTAGAAGGTGCATTAACGAGTGGTCGCCTCATATATTTCAGTTACTACTGCTTCGCAGCAGGTATATTTGCGATTATGTACCAATTTATCGTGTTATCGTAAACGAGTGATTGCTTAATTTAACGCAAAATGCTTTTGTGTAAACGACCACTCGATTAGTTTGACAATTACGCGATTTGTGTTAATGAAACAGAGGCTCGTTTAACGCAAATCGAATTTAAGTTAAAAGATGAAAAACAATTTTACACAACACGTAATTACGTAAACGACCATGCAATTAATTTTACGCAAATCAAAATTCACGAGGTTTTTCATCTGAAGATAGGTCGGAGATGTGCTGAAGACCCCGTTAGCACATTTAATTTAACGCAATTCGTTTTTCTGTTAACGAGAACTCTATTTCGTTCATGCATTTTACCTATTCGTTAACAAGATGAAGCACGCGTTTACGCAAAATGACTTTATGTAAACATCTTAATCATTTCATGAACAAAAAGAATCTAAACGTCAACGAAAAATAAAAGTCGTTCATGTAAATCTAATTTACGTTAAAATAAAAAACCAGCCGAACTTTTTAAGTTCGACTGGTATTTTTTTATCTTTCTTCTGGTACAAATAATCGCTTTGCGACTGAGTATAAAATAATAACAATTGCTATACATACTGTCGTATTAATTAAGAACGTTGTACCATTTGCAATTAAACTATAAAGCCATGCTGGTTGACCTTCTGGTGCGTAAATCCCCCAGAAAATCCACCCTGCAAAAAAGTGCATCGTGTAACGTAACAGAATCGCTAAAAATGAAAATGCAACAATTGATACTAAGTTTCTATACTTAGATGCCACTCCAGCAACTCCGAGAATACCGAATGCGAGTGGATATTCTAAAATGAACTGCACTGGATGTATGTAGTTCCCTGCCGCGTCTCCTGTTACAATTTGTAAAATCGCCCAGATTAAACCTCCGAGCACCCCTGCGCCGACTCCACGTCTAATCGCAAGAATTAAAATTGGTACCATTGAAAAACTAAAACTGTACGGACCAATTTTAAAAGCAGAATCGATCCAGTCGATTCCCATACTTAATGCAGCTAATATCGCAATCTCCATCATCACGACTAGCTTGTCATTAGATCTTGTCATAAATACACTTCCTAAAAGTTTACTTATGAATCAACCGCGTATCATATTCCTTCGCGAGAATTACCTCAACAGGTTCAAGGGTATAATCTCAGCAATTATGCACCCCTTATGATTCATAGCAATTAATAGTATATTGTAAACACACTTTCCTATCAACTCTCTTTTAGAAATTAAAAAACGCTCAACATATGTTGAGCGCTTAAATGTTATGATACGCCTAAAGCAATCTTCGCATAACGTGACATATTATCTTTTGTCCAAGGTGGATTCCAAACAATTTGAACGTTCACGTTTTTAACTTCCGGTAATTCTAATAATGATTCTTCAACCATTTGTACAATTTCTGGGCCCATCGGGCATCCCATCGACGTGAGTGTCATTTCAACACCCGCATTACCGTCTTCATCTAAAAACACACCGTAAACTAAACCTAAGTTTACAATATCTATACCGAGCTCTGGGTCAATAACGTTTTCTAACGCACCGAGCATGCTTTCTTCCATTGCTTTATCCATATTCTGTCACCTCGCATATATTATCGTATATTCAATATAACAAATATTAAACAACTAGTGAATAATAATGCTATTATTAGAGTAGCCGAAAGGATGATTTTCATGAAACCGTATCTTATTTGTTTAGATTTAGACGGCACGTTACTCACTGATGAAAATACAATCGGAAACTATACAAATCGTGTCGTTCAAGAATTAAAAAGACAAGGACACTACGTCATGATTACTACGGGTCGACCGTATCGTGCGTCAGTTCCTTACTATAAGGAGTTACGATTAAACACACCAATCGTTAACTTTAACGGTGCATTCGTACACCACCCATTAGATTTTGAATTTAAAACATTACAAGAAACATTACCTCAAGATGTCATCGAGGATATCGTCGTACATATCGATAAATACGACATTAAAAACATTGTCGCAGAAGTTCGTGATGATTTATACTTCCAATATCACGACAGCGTCTTAATGGATGAGTTTTATATGGGGAATCCTAAAAAAGTCGCCGGTGACTTACGTGATAATATGCCAGAAGAAGCAACGTCACTTCTCATTAAAACAACTGAAGACCGCATCGATTATATTCGTCACGCATTTGATAATGTGTATGCTGAAACACTTGCACATAGGCAGTGGGCACCACAACTTGCGATCATCGAGATTATCAAAAAAGGCGTCTCAAAAGCGACAGGTATCAAATATGTATTAGACGCTTTAAACTTAGATGAGTCTCGTACAATCGCATTTGGAGATGAAGACAACGATCTTCAAATGATCGAGTACGTCAGTCATGGTGTCGCTATGAAAAACGCAATCGATGAATTAAAAGATATCGCGAAAGACGTCACACCGTATGATAACAACAACGACGGTGTCGGTCGATATTTAAACGATTACTTTAACTTAAATATAGAATATAAGGAGTCATAATATGAAATTATTAGTAGATAGCTGTTCAGACATCAGTTTAGATTTTGCTAAAGAACACCA
The DNA here is from genome assembly GCF_001815515.1 of Nosocomiicoccus sp. HMSC059G07. Lineage (NCBI taxonomy): Bacteria > Bacillati > Bacillota > Bacilli > Caryophanales > Staphylococcaceae > Nosocomiicoccus > Nosocomiicoccus sp. HMSC059G07. The sequence goes on along the minus strand of NZ_KV820788.1, from coordinate 128,585 downwards.
GTTATTTTTTATACCACTTAAAATCAACGTCGATGGTAAAGAATATCTCGACAAATACGAAATTTCAAGTGAAGAAGTATCAAAAGCAGTCGATGATGGCATTCGTCCACTGACGAGTCAAGCAAACCCAGATGAGTTATATAACTATTTTAACGAAGCTTTAAAAGAAGACTCGACGATTATTTATTTATCGTTTTCAAGTCAATTATCTGGAACGTATCAAAGTGCGAACATCGCGCGCGATATGATTTTAGAAGAGCGTGACGACGTTGATATTACTGTCATCGACTCGTTAAGTGCCAGTTACGGTTATGGACTACTCGTTGAACGCGCTACAAAATATGTAAATGACGGTTTATCTAAAGAAGAAGTTATTAAAAATATCGAAAGAGATAAAGCACACATTCGTCATTTATTTACAGTATCTGATTTAGATTATCTCGCAAAAGGTGGTCGTCTCTCTAAAGGGCAAGCATTTTTAGGTAGCCTTTTAAACATTCGCCCTCTTCTCCATGTAGAAGACGGAAAACTCGTACCGATTGAAAAGTATCGCGGAGTGAAACGCGTTTTAAAACGTATGGTTGAACTTATGAAAGAAGAAGGTGCAGCTACTGAAGTACACATTACTCATGCTGACAACTTAAAAGATGCAGAAGCGTTAAGAAATTTAATTTTAAAAGAGACGGATTTAACGAACGTTCAAATTTCTAGTATCGGTCCAACGATTATCTCACATACTGGGAACGGAACAATTGCACTATTTTACTTTACTGAAGGAGTGTAATATATGAAACTTGTCATAATCGGTGGATTATCAGGTGGAATGACGGTGGCAAGTCAATTTAGACGACTCGATACAACGAGCGAAATCGTTGTATATGATAAAAATCCATTTGTAAGTTTCGCAAACTGCGGCTTACCGTATTATTTATCCCGTGAAGTGAGCGAGAGATCTGATTTAATCGCGCGTACTCCTGAACAATTAAAAAATCAAGGCATCGATGTGCATACTGAACATGAAGTCATTTCAGTAAACGATAAGGAAAATTATGTTACAGTTAAAAATTTAAAAACAGGAGAAACATTTGACGATCCATACGACAAATTAATAGTATCTCCTGGCGCACGAGCGAATGAAATAGACGCAGTAAAACACGCGCCCCAATCATTTGTACTCCAGCACTTACATCATTTAGATCTTATCGAACAATATATTACTGAACATGATGTCAAACATGCGGTTGTAATCGGTACAGGATTTGTTGGTCTCGAAGTGTCTGAACAGTTATGTAAACGTGGCCTTGGAGTAACAATCCTCCAACATAACGATAGAGTATACCGCACAATTGAAGAAGAGTTTAGCGAACCGATTAAAGAAGAGATGGATAAAAACGGGATTCGATTAGTGCTAAACAGTGCACCTGTAAAGTTAGATGGAACAAAGTTAACATTAAATAGCGGTGAAGTCATCGATGCAGAACTCATCATTCAGGCAATTGGTATTACACCACGCACAGACTTTTTAAAATCGTCTAACGTCGTCATGAATGACGGCTATATACCAGTCGATGAATATGGATTAACAAACATCGATAATATTTACGCTATTGGTGACGCAATAGAAACGCATTATCAGCACGTACCACATAAAAAAGTATCTGTGGCGCTCGCTTGGCCAGCACATCGACTCGCGTACATTATCGCAAATCACCTTGCTGAAAACGATCAGTACAAACACGACGGATTACTTTCGGTATCTATTTTAAGATATTTCGATGTTGCTGTTGGTAAAATGGGATTATCATTAAAAGACTTAGAAGACGAAGACTACATCATCGTTGAGCAAACACAAAACAATAAAGCAGGATATATGCCAGGTGCAAAACCTTTATCTTTAAAAATTTACGTCGACAAAAACACACGTAAAATTTTAAGAGCATCCGGTATAGGCGAAGAAGGACTAGACAAACGTTTAGATATACTCTCAACACTCACACGTTTCGGTGGGACTGTTGATGATCTAATTAACATTGAGGTTGCATATGCACCTCCATTTAGTAGTCCAAAAGATATCGTCAATATGCTCGGATATAAAGCAATCGGGAAGCTATAATAGCTTCCCGATTATTTTATGCATTCTCTTTTCTTTTACTACGTTTTGCAACGATGAATATAAACATCGCAAATCCACCAAATATTAATAGACTTGAAATTAAGTACCAATGGTTTAGACCAGGTGATTCAATGACTGCAAATAATTCTGTTAACTCTCTGTCAATGACAGGGTATAATGAATTTCCGTGCGGTTGCACACGCTCACCAAGTAGTAACCCACTCAGTTCTTTTCCATCTTTTACATATTCATTAGTAATCTCTAATTTTTGCGTCTCACTCGTGTTGTTAATTTCTAATATAAAATCAACGTCGTCTGTTTTAAATAACACAGTATATAGACCGTGATCATTTACAATCGTTTCAGTATCACGATTAAATAAATTAGGATGTTTAGTAAATACTTCAGCAGTTGTTTTCATAAACTCATGAACTTCTTTATCTGTCCATAAATTCATTTGTGGATGAATCGTTTCAAAATTATCCCCGTTTTGTGCAATTTCAGTTCCGTAAGTTACAAACACTGGTCCATCATGCGCGATTAAATACGGATATAACATTTTTACACGAGTCCCAGGGAAGAGATTGTTTTTAACTGAATATGACGTAAAACGTTCACTAAAGAAGTGATCCGCCATTAAAATTTCTTCGCTATTCGTATACTCAGGAATATCTTTATCGAGTCCACCGAATGCTTCTGCAATACTTTTTCGTTTAGAATCGTAAGCAGTGTAATCAAAGTTAGTAGCATCGACATTTTCACTTAAGACGACCGCATACGTTTTAATATCGTCTGGTAAAACTTCCGTTCTATCGACATTTTGTACGATGTACATACTGACACCATCAATATCAAATTTATTGACGAATTCAGTCATCAATTCTTTGTATTTTTGACGATTTTCTTCATTGTTAAAATCAATAAATTGACGGTCGATTAGATCGATATACTCTTCCATAATCGGTGTCATTTGTGGGTTCTCTAAAGCAGTAAACTCATCCGTCGCTGTCGTTGGAAGATCTACGATCACTTTTAAATTTTTATCATGTGCTTTACTTATAAAGTCTTTAAACTTCTCTTCTCCACCGAAACGTTCAGCTATTTTTGTGTAGTCCGTGACACTATACCCGAGGATGTCAGAATCGTCCATTTCAAATACTGGACTTAATTGAATCGTGTCAAACCCCATCTCTTTTATGTAGTCTAACTGATTCAGAATACCTTCTAAGTCTCCACCGTACGGTAAGTAATAATCACTATTTTGGTTATCAAACGAATCATTATCTTCATTTTTATTTAAAAATCTATCGATTACAATTGTATATACACGTGACGTATCGTCAGACTCTGCATAGACGTCACTTATATGTATAGATGAAAACATTAAGATAAATAACGTGACATATAAAAACTTCTTCAATCTACGTCCACCTTTCAATTATGTACTTTCAATTATACTGGATTTTAATTTTTTATGTATAGAAAAATAGTAAGTTCACTGATTCTACATAAAAAAACTGCAGATTGCTCTGCAGTTTTAATATTATAAAACACCTAGTGGTAAGTAAGAACCAAGTAGAACTGTAACGATAATTACGACAATCGCGATGATTAAAAGCATTTGTACGTTCGTTTCTTTTTTCTCACGAACGAGCGTCATTTCCATTAGAGCAATCGCTCCAAGTCCGAGTAATGCTTTTAGACCATACATCATATGACCGTTGCTTACGTTACCAATGATACTTAAGTTTTGAATGAAAATCATTACACCACTAAATAGTACGATAATGTAAAACAGTCTTAGTGTCATGTGTAAAATAAACGCTCTACGATTTTCAGATGTAGGATTTCCTTTGTATGAAAAATACGTAATTAGAAATAATACAAAAGCGAGCGCAATTGCTGTTAAGTGTAAATGTAACATCATGTGTCTCCTTTATTTAATATAAGTTGTTAATGTACCAATTCCATTAATTGATACGCGAACCGCATCGCCTGACTCTAAGAAATCAGGGTGCTCCATTCCTGCAGCTACACCTTCTGGAGTTCCTGTAGCGATAATATCTCCAGGTAACAGTTTCACGTACTTAGAAACTTCTGCAATAATATCTTCAACAGACAGAATCATATCACGCGTATTACCGTCTTGACGAATCTCATCGTTCACTTTTGTAACGATCGATACGTTATTTAAGTTCGGTAATTCATCTTTAGTCACGATATATGGACCAACTGGTGCTGCTAAACTTTTCCCTAAGAAAAATTGTTTGAATGATTTTTGTAAATCACGTGCTGTGATGTCGTTTACAATCGTATAACCGTACACGTAATCTAGGGCTAAGTGTGGTTGAACGTTATGCGCTTCTTTACCGATTACAATACCAAGTTCACCTTCATAATCTAACTCTTCAGTGACGTCACTAAATGAGTCGATTGTACCTTCATCACCAACTAAGCTTGAATTTGCTTTAGTAAACACAGTCAGTGATACTTCATTATTTAACTCATCTGCATGTTTTTTATAGTTACGACCAAAACAAATCAGGTTGTTTGGAGGTGCAACTGGTGGTAAAAATTCGATTTCGTTAAACGGTGCTTTGTATAAATGGTTATTATCGTCCGCTTCAGCTTTTTCAACTAAAGTACGAACGATTTCTTGGAAATCTAACGTATTATACGTCGTAATTCCTTCTAGTAAAGTTTTTGGATAATCTTTTTCTTCTCCAAATTGTTCAAATAGTTTTGGTAAGTTCCAAGCACTATCTTCTCTTTTCACTTTCACTCCGTAAGTCGGATTGCCTTTATAAGTAAATGATAAAAATTTCATGAGACGACTCCTTTATCCCTTTTAATTAGTATAACAAAACATCGCTTTAATATCTTTAAAATTAACTAACGATTACTTTTAAAAATTTCTAAAAGTGTAATATTGAATTTATTTAATATAAGCAGGATCGCATATAATACGATGAGTATTATAAATATAATTAAAACGAGCGTTGCTACTGTGACTTCTCCGTAATAATTAAATCCTATCCCGTAAAAAATTATACTCATTAAAAAGTTAAATACGATAAATAATAACAACACGTATTTCCCAGGAATTTCAAACAGTAGTGTCGCTAATTTTGGTGCTTGCTCGACCAGTAATATTATCGTTAAGAATAATGCAAATCCGAGCATCATACCCCCGATATTTTCGCCGATTAGTTTTCCACTTCTACTGCCTAAACTTAACACTTCGATCATTTTTATAAGAAGTGCACTCGTTAATACAACAAGTGTTAAAATATACCCTTTTGTTTTAAAGTACGTCTCGATATCGATACGTTCTAATATACTACCGATAAAAGTGAATGGTAGTGAGACGAACATAAACAGACTAAAGAAATCCATTGCACGGATGGAAGATACGTTTAATTCAATCATCGAAATGATATCTTTTTCACGGTATACTCCAAGATAATTATTCAGTTGTTGGATGCTTGAGTATATAATATCGTTCGTTGAAACGGACGTTAACGCTGGTATAATTGTCCAAACGACTAAATATAAAACTAATAATATAACAGCTGTAATTAAGCTTATTATTAATGAATTTTCTCTAAAAAATAAAACGACCATACCACTTAATGGGATGACAAATAATATAATAAAACCATTAAATAATACACTACATCCAAGTAATACTAAAAATACAAGAGATAACCGTTTTAAGACAGTTACCTTATCATATTCTTGCCTTGAAATGATTAACCCCGTCACAAGAGACAGAAGTGGTATCATTACCCCACTAAATATTAAATGGTAGAGCTGAAAAGATCTCAGCTCTCTACCATATAAATACTCGTAAGGATTTACGTAAATAATCGGAAGTAAATAATAAATCCCGACGGCAAACATTGTAAAAATAATTGTAAAACCAATGAGTGCATTATCCTTTTTGACAGTCATAGACATTTAACACTCCATAATTGAAATAATATAAGTACACATCTACTTGTGCGTTTAATGCGTGTTCAATTGAACGTCTATAAATATCCATCTGAATACTGTATCGCTCAATTAAATCTGCTTCTGATTCATTTGTAACTCGATCCGTTTTGTAGTCAATAATAATATAACGATCATCATGTTTCACTAAGCAGTCTACAATACCTTGTACCATCTTACCATTTACATCACTAATATCGATCGTTTTTTGACTCATTATAAATGGTAATTCTGTATAGTTTTGTAGAGACTCTTTAAATATAGTTTGTATCGTTTTATCTTCAACAAATCGTAATCCATACTCCGTCATGCGTGCTCTATTCTCTTCAGTTACATATTCTAAATCTTTTGTGTAGTTATGAACGATTGCACGCACTAAACTTTCTTTATTGTCACTTTGAATAATCGAGTCTATTCGATGAACGATTTGTACCATCACTTCATGCATAATCGTCCCAAAAATCGGTGCGTCTTTTGTGTCATCTAAAAATGCAGGCTTTCTAAGTCGAACTTCTTTTTTGTAAATGTCCGTTCTTAACTCTGCGGTTTCATCGATCGTTTCGTTTCTGCGTTTAATTTCAGTGACAGAGTCTTTGACACTCTCTAAATAGTCGTCTCCACCTTTATATTGATAATTGAGTCGTTCAATAATTTCTGGTGAAGGATACACACTATCCGTTAAATCAAATAAGTCATCAAGCGATAGACGTTCTGTCACTTCAGCAGTCTCTTCTCCATTATCGTAATACATAGATGTCTTAAAGTATGGATTATCTTTATTTGCAAATAAAATTGGAGTGAGTAATGTTCTGTAATCACTAGCGTTTAACCTGAATTCTTTTGGTAGTGGTACGTTCGGTTCTATTGAATCGACGTCAATGTCTTTAATTTCAAACACGTCTAAAAACAATGCGTTTTCTTCTTGATACGATTCGAACTTATCTAACGGTTCGTCTTTTAATAACGGGATGTATAAACATTCTTCTGCTCGTGTTAATGCAACATATAATAAGCGAAGTCTTTCTGAAATATCTTCTTTATGAAGCATATCTTTCATATATTCATAATGTAAGTTAGACTGTATAAGTTTATGTGTCGCGTCATAAGTTTTCATCGACACACCATACATTGGGTGAACGAGTATCGAATCATTTAAATCACGACTTCTTAAACTGCGCTGATTATTCACTAAAAAGACGTGTTTAAATTCTAATCCTTTAGATGAGTGAATCGTCATCACTCGAACGACATCTTCTTCCTCACTCACGACTTGCTCCTCTCCAAAATCAACATTACGATCAGATAAGTACTGAATATAGTTTATAAACTCATACAGTGAATGGTGGTTTCTTTTCATAAATTCCATACTGTAAATCATTAATCCGTTTAAATTTGCCTTACGTGTATCGCCGCTCGGAAGTCCCGCAAAGAATTCTATAATATCGTACCTGTCGTACATATATTTTAATAGTGATGTGACTGAACGATATTTCGCTTCTTCTTGTAACAACTGTAATTCTGATAAAAGAAACTCAATTTTTTCTTTTGTTTCATCGTCTACATCATAATTTTTTAAAGACTCATAGAAATATCCACCTTTATTTTCATCGTTAACTCGTATTTTAGCGATATCTGTATTTGTAAAGTTAAAGAAAGGCATACGACACAGACCAACTAAATGATCGTCTTGAAGCGGGTTATCAATCACTGAAATAAAGTTCACCATCGTGCGTATTTCAAGCGTGTCAAAATACCCCGTATTATTTCCGTATACTAACGGTATGTTATATTCTTTAAATTTACTATGATACGTATCGATGGCTTGTCGTGCTGGCGTTAAAATTACGATATCTTTATAGTCGACGTTTTGTTCGCGTAACTCCAAAATTTTCTTGATGACGTAATTGATTTCTGCTTCTTCTTTAGACAGTGCACCTTTTAAATATACGATGCCTTCAATTTCCGTTTGTACTGGCGTTTTATTTTTCTCAAGACCAACGTGTAACGCTTCGTTATCCGTATAGTCGATTTCACCGACCTCTCGGTCCATGAGATGCTTAAAGATAAAGTTCGTCGTTTCTAACACGCCGATATTCGAACGGAAGTTTTTATTTAGCGTAATTAACGTACCAGAATCTTCTTGTTGGAACGCATCCATCTTTTCTAAAAAGAGTTTAGGTTCTGCTTGACGGAATCTGTAAATCGATTGTTTAACGTCTCCAACCATAAATAAGTTTCCGTCATGCGCATCACCAGATTTTAAACGCATAATAATCGATTCTTGTACTCTGTTTGTATCTTGGTACTCATCAATCATCACTTCTTTAAACTTATTCTGATACAGTTTACTAATCTCTCCATCGTTACAAGATAGAATATTAATCGCATAGTGTTCGTAATCGTTAAAGTCCATCGTGTTCGATTCACGTTTACGTTTACCATACGCTTCAATTAATTCCACTCCGAGCTGTATAAAAGTATTCCGTACACCGTTCATATTTGCCATTTCTTCTAAAAATGACTCTAACGTCATAACGCTTAACCCTATGACAGCTTTTCGCTTTTCACTCGTTTGATCAATCAGTTGACTAATATAGTTTTTATCCGCTTCATCTTCAATACTCTTATATACTTTAGTATTCCTAGTGATCATTTTAGTATCAATTTCTGTTGAAGATGCGGTGTTATTTCTAACTTTTAAATGGATTGCTTTAAACTCATCAGCGAGGTCTTGTAATTTTTTAATTTGTTTATCGTTATAATCTAAGTCCACATGTACTGAAAACAAACCTTCTAGCAGCTGGTCTACCGCTTCAAGTGCTTCGTCTATTATCTTTAAGTTTTTCTCTTTATAGCGGTCGTAAATTTCCGTTAACTTTTCGACATCTAACCACTCGTCCATTAACCCTTCTAAAAACGAGAGTGGATGTTCTGTCGCAATCGCCTCGCTATACAACTTTAATACTGCTCTTTTTAAATAATCATTTTGTTTATCTGTAGATAAAAACTCCTCAAGCATTACGAAATTTTCATTGTTTTCTTGATAATGTGATTCAAGAATTTGATCTAATACATCATTTTTTAACGTCGTTGTTTCTTCGTTAGATAACGTGCGCATGTCTGGAGAAATACCGATCGTATTGTAATGATTTTGAATTAAAAACTGACAAAAACTATGGAGCGTACTAATATGTGCATCATTGACTTTTAATATTTGACTTTCTAAACGTTTCTTTTCGCTATCGTTTGTCGAGTTTTTTAAGCGATCAATTAATGCTTCTTCGAGCTTTGATTTCATATCTTTCGCACTCGCGTTTGTAAAAGTAGATACGAAGATTTCATCGATAGAATAAGTATCGTTTAGTATATTCGTAATAATACGCTCGACGAGGACAGCTGTTTTACCACTTCCTGCAGCTGCTGAAACTAATACGTCGCTGCCTCTTGTATCAATCGCACGTTGCTGATCTTTTGTAAATTGTTTACTCAACTGCCTCGCCTCCTCGCTTAATTTTCTCTACTACTTCAGTTACTTCTTGCGCATCTTTATCTATAAAATCACGTTGGTTCATCATATAGTCGATGTTACATGCAGATTTAAATTTACAGTAACGACACGGAGAGAGCACGCCATTTTCTAAAATCGGATTGATTTTAACATTCCCGTCGTATATGTCATCAACCGCATGTTTCACTTTCTCAACTGCATAGTCCTTAAAACGTTCATACATATCAATGGATAAGAATCGTGATTCTGATTGGCCACTTACCTTACCTTTTGATTTAAACCCTTTATAATAACCTCTAGGATCAGCTTCCGCTTTTAAAAGTGGTGATAGACTATCAAGAGTCGATGCTTCTAAATAATCCACGTCGTTTTCATTAACAACTATTAACCCTTTTGGTTTTAACTGATCTTCTTTTAGTTCTTTTAACATCTCTTCATACTTTTCAGGTGTTTTCGCAGTCAATAATTTATTTTGCGTTTGATTGTTAGCACTCGTTTTTGTAGTTACGACTGGATAGAACATCATCGTTAACGGCAGTACATTTTCTCCGAATTTATCAGCATTTGACTCAATAATATTCATATAAATAAATTGTTGAAGTTCTGTTCCGAGATATACGTCTTTTAAATCGAGATCTTTAGTTTTACTTGATTTATAATCGATTAAAGAGATATAAGTACCATCTTCACGTACATTTGTATCAATTCGGTCGATAACTCCTCGTAGATTTACTATGTTTTTCTTTTCAGTCTCGAGTTGATACGCACCAAACAAATCGCTTTCGTGACCGAATTTTTCTTCTAAATATTGAATGTTAAAATTCGATGCCTCTAAATAACGTTGTAAGTTAATCACGACATCTGTGATTGTCTCAATACTTTTTAGTTTTAATATTCTATAGTATCCCGTATGTTCAAATATACCGTGAGAAATATTTTTAACTGCAGTATTCACAGACTCTGTTACTGCTTTGTTAATATCAGATGGTGTTTTTTCACGAAGTTCATAGTTAAAATGATTTTTCAACACATCTTCTATAACTGAGTGGTATAAGTTACCGAGGTCTACCGCTTCAAGTTTAAATTCTTCACGCTTATCGATTTTTAAACCATAGTCCATAAAGTGTTGGAACTGACAGTTATAAAAGCTTTGAAACCTCGATACAGACCCACTTAAAACATCACCGTATAATTCTGTCGCGACTGATGTATTGATTTTTTCACTTTCGTTTTTATACGATAACTGTCTCACTAACTGATTAAATATGTCTTTATGATTAACGTCATTTTTAAGCGCTTGAAGTGCTTCTAAAAACACTTTATCCTTAACACCTTTTGTCAATGTATCTTTATATTGTTTCGGTGTATTTAATATATTTCTTAAATGCTCAAGGAGTAAATCACGCATACTATTGATGCTGGAGATATTATATTCCACATCTCGAGTACCATATAAAGACGGATTGATAACCGGCATGTTTGAAGCGTTTTTTAACTCCTCAACAAACGGGCTAATTTTTGTCGGTTCATTTTTTAAATTACTCACCGCATAGCTAATGAATAGTCCATCCGTTGGACGCGTCACACCATGATAAAATACAAAGCGCTCATCTTGACGAAGTACTTCATCTCTAGGAGAGATTTGAATGTCGTTCGATTCAAACGCTTCTTTTTCTTCGTCTGTGATAATATCGTTTTGACTCATATCCATCGGCATAACGTTATTGTTCATACCAATCATAAATATATATTTTTTATTTTCAACTTTCGCAAGGTCCAGTAATCCAACAGTGACTTCATCGAGCGTTGCTGGTAATAAGTTAAATTCCGCTTCAAGTAGACCTTCCATTAAGTTATCGACAAAGATGTTAAACTCAACCGTTTCTTCTCCATATACGATATTCGCGTCATCTAGAAGACCGATAAAGTGATTGTATGCATCTTCAGTTTCGTTTTGACGATTTTTGTTATCAATATCATCGATATGTCGTTCAAGTCGCTCTAATACACCATTTTCTTCTAAAAAGCGATATATAGTACGGATGTAATCAATCGCTTTTGCACCGTCGTTCAATTTAGTGTAAAAATTTTCTAATGCGCCGAGCACTCTGTTTTTATAGTCGAGCATCGCTTTGATTTTTAGTTCATCATCTTCAGTGAGTTTTAATTCTTTACCGTCGTCTCGTGTTTCTAGAAAGCGTCTAAATAAATCATCATTAAATAATCCGGATTTATAATCGATTCCAGATTCTAATATGACGTTTTCAAAAAAGTATAATGCATCGTCGTCATTTTTATAATTTAAATAACCACTTTTCATAATGTTAATGATCGATTCACGCTTAAAATTTTGACGATAGGCGTTAAATACACTCATCATAAATTGTATAAATGGATGCTGCACCATTTTATACTTTTGATCGACTGAATATGCGATATCGAATTTCTCAAAGTAATATCGTAGTACTTCAATATAACTACTATCTCGATATAAAATACCGATATCTTTATATCGAACATTTTTTGTACGGACGAGCGTTTCGATTTGTCGCATCACTTCTTCGACTTCGACTCTCATATTTGGTGCTTTTATAAGTTTAACGCCGTCATTACTATTTATCGGTGTACCTTTACGTAGAAAACGTTCAACTTCATATAACCCCTCACTGTTTGCACGATAGTTTTCATGAGAAAATTCGATGACTTTAACTCCATCGCCACCAAACAATTCCTCTCTTTTTAAACTATCGATGACGTTTTCTGTCTTTCTAAAGAGCTCTAAATTATCCCCGCTATGCATCAGTAAAAGTGTAATGTCATCAGTAAATCGAGTGAGCGTCTTAATAAGTTGAAGTTCTAGTTCTGTAAAGTTATGGAATCCATCGATATAAATCGTCGCATGATTTAAACTTTCAACTTCATTCACATCAATTGTCTGTAGTACTTCTAAAAAATGTGGCATTAAGTTAATGTTTTCAATTGAATAGTCTTCAATCGTATCGATCCATGTACGATACACTTTTACGAGGTCTTCATACTTCTCTTTCGTTCTGTTGTCTTTAAATGTTAAGCTCTCAATATCATCAGCACTAATATCATAGTTTATAAACTCTTGTATCGTCTTTAAAAGCTTTTGCGAGAATTTTATATATTGCCTTGAATCTTTATAGTACTTTAACGTGTCGGGTTCAAACTGCTCAAGGATTTTATGTATAAGCATAATATGTCCGACTTCACTAATACGATTTTTTTCTCGATGTCCAATTTCATTAAAAACATGCCAAATAAAACGAGAGAAGCTTAAGACTGTCGTTCTTAAACTTCCTTTGTACGTTTTATCTTCATCTGTCGTTAATATTTCTTCATACGTTAAAGTGTTTTGCGTTGGTGTTATGATATAAATTCGATGTCCAAGTGGATCATTATCCGTTTTCTCATTAATTTGTCTAAACATCTCTTTAGATTTACCGGCACCACTTATACCTGTCCATACTTTAATCATCGTATACCTCCTAATTAATCAGAGAAATCATTCGATATTTCAGAAAATGGCCAAAATCTTAAGAATACTTTTCCGATAATTTGATCATCCTCTATGAGACCAAATTGCCTTGAATCTTTACTTACTGGACGGTTATCTCCTAACACTAAATATTGTCCCTCAGGAATTTCACCATTGACACCGAGGTCTGATAACTCAAAGTTATCTAGATAAGAATTTCCTTTGTACGACACGTATCTTTCATCGATGCGTTCACCGTTGACATACACTTCTTTGTCGACCATTTTAACGTCGTCTCCTGGTACACCGATGACGCGTTTAATGTACGCTTCGCCTTCCTTATTATCAAATACGACAATGTCTCCATGTTCAACGTCATGCATCTTGTAAGATACTTTACTTACAAATACTCTATCTCCATCTATAAATGTCGGCGCCATGCTTGCACCATCAACGACAAATTGTGTGAGTAAAAATTGTCTCACTAAAAATACGACGACGAGGGCGACGACAATCGTCACAACCCATTCTCTAATTTCCTTTAACATACTGCCACTCCTAATTACTGTTCATTTTTCTATTTAAATAACGTTCATATAATTTTGATATCACATATAATACGACTAAAAATACAACTGATAATATAAGTCTCGTTGGTGATGTAAAAAATGTCGTTACATCGTGACCGACAATTGAAATCGATAGTATCATTATAAATTTTGCACCGATTAATATATACAAATAGACGCGTTTTTTTACGTTAGATACTCCAGCTATCACGTTGACAACAGATGAGGGAGTAAATGGTAATGACATTAATATAAATAAAAACGTAAACCCTCTTTTGTCAATGAATTCTCGCATCTTAATTAATGTTTTATGTTTATTAATATAGCGCGTTGCGGGTGCTTTTAAGAAGTTTCTAACGACTAGAAATACTGAATAACTCCCGAGTACACTTCCTAAATAACTCATCAAAAATCCAATAAAAAAGCCATACGCGTTCGTATTTAATATGACGATAACGATCAGTGGTAAAAACGGTAAAAACGATTCTATAAAGACGAGTAATAAGCCGACGAAGATACCTAAGCCATCGAACGCTTCAAATATCTGCTCCAGCCCTTCTTTAGTTGTAAACAATTCGATATATTTCTGCATCGTTTCACCTACCGATTATCGTTTGTTATATTATAACACCTTTTAAATGATGAAGCCTTAGAGAGGCAACAAAAAAACTCTCATACACATATATGTATGAGAGTTTCGGCTTCTAATATTATTTAGAAAGTACTTCTTTAATTTGGCCAATTGCCCAGTCTAAATCTTCTTTTTCGATAATTAGAGGTGGTGCAAAACGAATGACTGTGTCATGTGTTTCTTTACATAATAGTCCACGCTCTTTTAACGCTTCACAGTATGGTCTCGCATCTTCTGTTAGTTCCATACCGATGAATAATCCGCGTCCACGTACCTCTTTTATGATTGGGTTATCGATTGTTTTAAGTTCTGATTTCATGTACTCACCGAGTTCGTTTGAGCGCTCTGCAAGTTTTTCATCGAGTAAAACGTCGATTGCTGCAATAGATACTGCTGCTGCAAGTGGGTTACCACCGAATGTTGAACCGTGTGATCCAGGAGTCATTAACTCAAGTACTTCTTTGTCTCCAAGCACAACTGATACTGGTAATACTCCACCACCGAGTGCTTTTCCTAAGATGTACATGTCTGGTTTAACGTCTTCCCAGTCACATGCGAATAATTTACCACTACGGCCAAGTCCACATTGGATTTCGTCAGCGATCATGAGAACGTTGCTCTCATCACATAACTCACGAACTTCTTTTAAGAAGCCGTCACGTGGGATGTTAATACCTGATTCACCTTGAATCGGCTCTAAGATTACAGCAACTGTATTTTCATTAATTGCCGCTTTTAATGCGTCAATATCACCATAAGGTACAAGTGGGAAACCTGGTACTAATGGGTGGAAGCCATCTTTATATGCTTCTTCACTTGAAAGTGAAATCGCACCTAACGTACGGCCATGGAAGTTACCATTCATACCGATGATTTCTTGTTTACCATCTTCGATACCTTTCACTTCTTTACCCCAACGACGTGCTGCTTTAATTGCAGATTCAACTGCCTCAGCACCAGTGTTCATAGGAATACCCATTTCTTTTCCAGAAATTTCGTTAAGTTTATCTAACCATTCACCTAAGTTGCTTGAATAGAACGCACGAGATCCAAGTGTTACTTTATCTGCTTGTTCTTTAAGTGCTTCGATAATTTTAGGGTGACGGTGACCTTGGTTTACTGCTGAATATGCTGAAAGCATATCTAAATACTTGTTACCTTCTGGGTCTTTTACCCATACACCTTCTGCCACGTCAACGACGATTGGCAGAGGTTTATATGTTGGTGCTGCTACTTTATCAGCAAGTTGAATGATATCTTTTGATTGTGTCATACTGACACCTCCTATTATAGAAATGAATTATATTAGAACATTTCTGAAGTTGTTTTACCTTGCATGTGGAGTAATAAGTAGTCTGGTCCACCTGCTTTAGAGTCTGTACCTGACATCTTGAATCCACCAAATGGCTGGTATCCAACGATTGCTGCCGTACAACCACGGTTGAAGTATAAGTTACCAACGTGGAAGTCACGACGTGCTTCTTCTAAATGTTCACGGTTGTTAGTGAATACTGCACCTGTTAAACCGTAGTCTGTGTTGTTTGCAAATTTGATTGCTTCAGTGAAGTCTTTAGCTGTTGCGAATCCGACAACTGGTCCAAAGATTTCTTCTCTCATCACTTGGTCATCGTGTTTAAGTCCAGAGAATACTGTTGGATAAACGAAGTGACCTGTTTCATTTTCGATTTTACCACCGATTTCAAGTTTACCTTCTTGTTTACCGATTTCGATGTACTTCTCGATTTTATCTAATGACGCTTGGTCAATAACTGGTCCCATGAAGATATCTTCAGATGGGTCACCAACTGTTAATTCTTTTGTTTTTTCTACTACTTTTGCAAGTAATTCATCATGTACGTCTTCAAGTGCAATTACACGTGAACATGCTGAACATTTTTGTCCAGAGAATCCGAATGCAGAGTTTACAATTGCATCTGCTGCTTCGTCTAGATCTACACCGCTGTCAACAACGATTGTGTCTTTACCACCCATCTCAGCGATTACACGTTTTAAGTTTACTTGTCCTTCGTGAACAACTGCTGCACGTTCATAAATACGTACACCAACGTCACGTGAACCAGTGAATGATACGAATGCAGTATCTTTATGGTCAACTAAGTAGTCACCAATTTCTCTTGATGAACCTGGGATGAAGTTGATTGCACCTTTTGGTAATCCAGCTTCTTCAAGAACTTCAACAAATTTGTACGCAACAACTGGCGTGTTTGAAGAAGGTTTTAATAATACTGTGTTACCTGAAACAAGTGCTGCAGCTGCAGTACCTGCCATGATTGCAAATGAGAAGTTCCAAGGTGAGATAACATATCCAACACCTAAAGGAATGTAGTCGAAACGGTTGTATTCATTTGCACGTGATTGTACTGTTTTACCGTTCGCTAATTCTAAGTTTTGACGACCGTAGTAGTTTAAGAAGTCAATTGCTTCTGCAACTTCTCCGTCCGCTTCTTTCCATGGTTTACCCGCTTCTTTCACTAAGTGACCAGTAAATTCTGCTTTTCTGTCGCGTACGATTTGTGCTGCTTTGAAAAGAATATCTGAACGCATTGAGAATGAAGTTTTTCTCCATGATTCAAATGTTTCTTTTGCAACTTCCATCGCTTGGTCTGCTTCTTTACGTGTCGCTTGTGAAACGTATCCGATGATTTCTGATTTGTTTGCTGGGTTGTATACCTCACTTTTATCTTCAGTGAAAATTCTTTCACCGTTAATAACTAATGGGAATTCTTGACCGAAGATCTTTTGAGCTTCTTTAATTCCCTCTTTAACCCATGCTTTGTTTTCTTCTTTCGTATAGTCCACGAATGGTTCGTGTCTATAGTGATTCATAGAGTAATCCATAAAAAAGTATCCTCCTAAAAATAGTTTATCTTCTATTATAATCTCACATTACTATATGAGTATTCAAGCTATTAGATAGTTTTGTATAAACTTACAAATCTATGTATTATTAGTTCGTTTTTTGTAAACTAAAAAAATAAAAGACTTAGCGCTTGCTAAGTCTTTTACCGGTCATACATTTGTTCTTTTGCCTCTTTAATCCAAATAGGCATACGTTGTCGTAGGGAGTCAAAACCGTATTTTTCGGTTTGTTCAATCGTATCTAATATCGATTTTTCTGCCTTTTTCTTACACTTTTGCTTGAAGTATTCATTCTCTTTTAAGGTCAGATTTAATTTCCCATCCCTATCGTTCACTGCTAAAATTTTGCACTTTACAATCTGCCCTTTTGAAAGATAATGATGGATATTTTGTACGAAGTTATCCATCACTTCTGAAATATGGATAAGTCCTTCTACACCATCCATCGTTTTGACAAAAGCACCGTATGGCCGAACGTTTGTTACTTTTACTTTAACAAATTGACCTGCTCGGTAGTGTTTTGTCACGAAAAAACCCCACTTCTATAACACTATTGTATAATAGCATATTTTAAGTGAGGCTTCCATTTATTCTATCTATTTATGATGATCGTCATGCACGTCTGAATTTATTTTATTTAAAACTTCTTGTTCGAACTCTTGTGCACGTTGTTCTTGTTTTTTTGAATATTTTCGAATTAATACGAACGCTACATACGCTAATACGATACAAACAACGAGCGTAATAATTCCAGGAATATATTCAGTTTTATCTTCAGGGAAATAAAGAAATTCCATCATAAGTCATTCACACACCTTTACCTTATTAGTATAACAAATTATGCGGATTTTCCTACGATGAAATTCTGACAATTATTTGTCGACTGAATTATAAAACTTCAATCGTTTCGATAACGATGTCCTCTACTGGTTTATCTATTGGACCAGTTGTTACACTTGCGATATCATCGACAACGTCCATTCCTTCGATCACTTGACCGAAAACAGTGTGGCGGTTATCTAACCATGGTGTTCCACCGAGGTCAGCATACGTTTTAATTACCTCTTCAGGATATCCAGCACCTTCTAGTTGACCGAGCATGTTCATCGGAACACGAATCGCTTCTACGATGAAAAACTGTGAGCCGTTCGTGTTTGGTCCACGGTTTGCCATTGATAACGCACCACGGAAGTTAAATAACTCTTCGTGGAACTCATCTTCGAAGTCCTCATCCCAAATACTTACTCCACCCATACCAGTACCTGTAGGGTCTCCACCTTGAATCATGAAATCTTTAATAATTCTGTGGAAAATTTGACCATCGTAATAGCCGTTTTTAGCATGTGTGACGAAGTTTTCTACAGTTTTCGGTGCTTTATCTGCAAATAGTCGTACTGTAATGTCACCTTTATTTGTTTTAATAACGACACTTTGTTCGTTTTCTAATACTGTTTTGTCCATTTGTGAAAATGCCATTGATCTTTCCTCCAATATTTCAACATTACTTAAATTGTTGTATGATTAAACTTCATTTTGTTCCAACAGTCATTATAGAACATATCGTGTTCATTTAAAACCGATATTAATTCATGTATAATAAAGTCATATAATTGTGAGAAGGAGGTTATGGTGTGACGTTATTACATTTTTTAATATTACTACCATTAATAGCAGCTGTTATTATACCGGTAGTGTATAAATATCAAAAAGACATCCATCTCGGATGGTTTGTACTACCAGTACCATTCGTTATCGTGTCTTATTTATTTACGTTAATACCAACTGTAAAAAGTGGGTCAAAAATCTACTACACGTTAAACTTTATGCCAAAAATCGGCATGAACTTCGATGTATACATAGATGGCCTTGGATTACTTTTTGCCATTTTGATATCTGGAATTGGAACGTTAGTCGTTCTATATTCGATTGGATATCTTTCAAAAGATGAAAAACTCGGTAACTTTTACGTCTACCTCTTAATGTTCATGGCAGCGATGCTCGGTGTTGTGACAATTGATAACGTTTTAATGTTATATATGTTTTGGGAGTTGACGTCGATCTCGAGTTTCTTACTCATCGCGTTTTGGACGACAAAAGAACGTTCAACTTACGGCGCTCAAAAATCGATGTTAATTACGATGTTCGGTGGTTTTATGATGCTCGGTGGTTTCATTTTACTTAGCATTATTACGGAAACATTTAGCATTCGAGAAATGATTGCTTCATCAGATGTGATCGCATCAAATGGTGTTGGAGTCATTGCACTCGTGTTAATTTTACTCGGTGCATTTACAAAATCAGCTCAGTTTCCGTTTTATATTTGGTTACCTGATGCAATGGAAGCACCAACTCCAGTCAGTGCTTATTTACACTCTGCAACGATGGTTAAAGCAGGGCTATATTTAGTTGCGCGCTTTACACCAGTGTTTATGTGGAGCTTAACGTGGGTCAATACGATTTTAATTATCGGACTCATTACACTCGCATGGGCATCATTTAACGCAGTCGTTAAAGATGATATGAAAGCAGTACTCGCATTTTCTACCGTGTCTCAACTCGGTTTAATTATGTCATTACTTGGGCTTGGAGCTTTAGCTGTCACTGCTGGTTTTAATGAAGAAATATTTACAGTCGCAGTCATTGCTGCAGTATTTCATATTATTAACCACGCGACGTTTAAAGGTGCGCTATTCATGGTGACAGGGATTGTCGATCACCAAACAGGTACGCGTAGCATTAAACGACTCGGTGCGTTAATGACGATTATGCCAATCAGTTTTACAATTACGTTAATTACTGCATTTTCTATGGCAGGACTTCCGCCATTTAATGGATTTTTATCTAAAGAAATGTTCTTAGAAGCGATGTTTGAAATTTCTCAGTCGAACATCACTATATTAAGTACGATTAGTGTTTTATTCCCATTACTTGCGATTCTCGGAAGTATATTTACTTTCGTCTATTCGATGAAATTAATATTTGGGGTATTTACTGGAGAATCATTTGATACTCCAAAAGAACCTTCTGAAGCACCGATGCTGATGTTAATTTCACCAGTTATTTTAGCTTCACTCGTCGTCATTATCGGCTTATTCCCGAACATTTTATCGAATACGATTATTAGTCCAGCGGCCAGTGCAATTTTAGATCGTCAAAACTTTGTCGACGTATCGATTAGTTTTTGGCACGGTGTAACACCTGCTTTACTCTCTACGATTTTAATCGTCTTAGTCGGAGCACTACTCTACTACTTTAGAGAAAGCTGGATGTTTATTTACGATTATATTAAGGAGCGTTTTACGTTAAATAACTTCTATGACCAGTCACTCGTAAACAGTACAAAATACTCTAACAAAGTAACGAATACATTATCTACAGGATTTTTAAGAACATACCTACTGTATATATTCGGCTTCTTAACAATTTTTAGTATCGTTACGATGTTTAGAACTGGTTTAAATTTAAGTCTTACAGATCTTGCACCTATAGGAATTCAAGAAGTGATTCTAATTGTTGTTATATTAGTTTCACTCGGAATTATTATGATTACAAAATCTCGTATGGTCAGTATTATTATGCTCGGTGCAGTTGGATTTAGTATGGCGTTATTCTTCGTATTCTTTAGAGCGCCGGACTTAGCATTAACTCAACTCGCGATTGAAACTGTAACGACGACTCTATTCTTAGTATGTTTCTATCACTTACCTAAAGTGAGTAAGTTACCAGAAACACGTCAGTTTAAATTAACGAACTTCATCGTTGCAGTAATGGTCGGAGCAGTTTCGATTTTAATTGGATTATCTGCATACAGTCATCGTATATTCGAATCGATTTCTGAATATCATATCGAACACGTATATGACTTAGCTGCAGGTAAAAATATGGTAAACGTTATTCTCGTTGACTTCCGTGGTTACGATACTGTGTTTGAAACAGTGGTATTCGCAATCGCCGGAATCGGTATTTACATTTTAATGAGAATGACAAGCCTAAGAAAGGATGATGAAAATGAAGAGCACACTTAAAAGAGCCGGCTATAAGGCACTCCATCGACAAATGAACGATGTGCATTTACAGTACATCTCTAAAGTTGCGTTTTTCATCATCACGATGTTTAGTTTGAACTTATTCTTTGCAGGGCACTATACGCCAGGTGGAGGATTCGTCGGTGGATTACTCATGAGTTCAGCAGTGCTACTCTTACTGATTGCTTATGATGTAAAGACGTTAAAGAAGATGCTACCGATTCCGTTAAAATTATTAATATCACTCGGGTTACTGTTCGCTATTGGAGTCCCGTTCTTATTAATGATGTTCGGTAATCCGTTCTTTACACATGCTTTAACAGATGTTTACATTCCATTATTAGGTGACGTGCATATCCACTCTGCAGTGTTCTTTGACCTCGGTGTCTTTTTAGTCGTATTCGGGGCAACGATACTCATTTTAATCGCAGTTGGAGGGGTGAAGGATTAATGGAATTTTTAATGATTATTCTTTCAGGTGTACTCATCGGATGTGCGACGTACTTAATCCTCTCTAAAGGTGTGTTAAGAATTATTATCGGTATTTCGGTATTATCCCACGGTGTTCACCTTATGTTACTCACGATGGGACAGTTAAAGCGCGGAAACGTTCCTATTCTAGATGAACGTGTCGAAGTGTATACCGATCCGTTACCACAAGCGATGATTCTTACAGCAATCGTTATATCGTTTGCACTGACTGCTTATAGTCTAGTGCTTGCGTTAAACAACTATAAAGTACTCGGTACAGATGATACTGAAGACATGAAAGGAAGAGACGATGGTTATTAACTTATTACTTATATTGCCATTAGTCATTCCAGGTCTTGCTGCGGTGATTATGTTACTCGTCGGTAGAAACCCTGTGTTACACCGAGCAATCACAACACTCGCAAGTATCTTAATGGTAATTTTTTCAATAGTAATTGTACAGCGTATATATACAGATGGTGTGTTAGTTACAAATATTGGTAACTGGCCTGCACCATTTGGAATTACAGTCGTTTACGATATGTTAAGTGCTTTACTCGTATTAACGACATCGATCATACTGTTTTTCGTTACAGTCTATTCGTTCCAATCGATTGGCGTTAATAACGAACGTTATTTCTATTATCCAATGATGTTATTTATGATCATGGGTGTAAACGGCGCGTTTACTACTGGAGATATTTTCAACATGTTTGTATTCTTCGAAGTGTTTTTAATCGCGTCATATGTATTACTTACAATTGGTAGTAGTACGATTCAGTTACGAGAAGGCTTTAAATATTTAGTCGTTAATATTATTTCATCGAACTTTTTAGTACTTGGAATTGGATTTTTATATTCTGTTGTTGGTAGTTTAAACATGGCAGATATCCACGTGAAGCTATCTAATTATGACGGTAATTTAACGGTCATTACGTTAATCGGTGTCGTTATTATGTTTGTATTCTTAACTAAAGCAGCGGTATTCCCGCTCTACTTCTGGTTACCAGATTCATATAACGCACCACCAATCCCAATACTTGCAGCGTTCGGTGCATTACTGACAAAAGTCGGTGTGTACGCACTCATGCGTACGTACAGTCTATTTTTCAATTTAGACTATAGCTATATTAGTACTGTTTTACTCGTCTTATCGATCTTAACGATTATTATCGGATGTATTGGTGCGATTTCAACGTACGACATGAAGATGGTCATCATCTATAACATTATGATTGCGATTGGGTTTATTATCTCAGCTGTCGCAATGCTCGATTTAGATGGTATGATCGGTAGTATTTACTACCTCATTCATGACATGATTATTAAAACAGCGTTATTCTTACTCGTTGGTTTTATCATTTATAGAACTGGTAAACATAACGCAAAAGATATACACGGCTTAATGTCAGTTCACCCAGTCGTTGGTTGGACATTCTTCTTAGCAGGATTATCACTTGCAGGAGTTCCACCATTCCCTGGTTTTTTCGGTAAAGTGTATATCGTGAAATCATTATTTATAAATGAACACTATATTTCAGGCGTCATTATTTTATTCTCTAGTTTAGTGATTCTATACAGTATTATGAGAGTATTTATACACGTGTTCTTCGGTGAACACGCTGTAGAAGAAGAGTTAAAACCAATGAAGACTGATAAACTGCTCTTTAGTGCGGTTGGACTCGTTATCGTATCCATCGTATTCGGTTTAAGTGCAGATTTCTTATATCCATACTTTGAAATGGCTGCACAAGCACTCGCAGATCCGTTTGTTTACTCAGAATATATTATGGGGGTGGAGTAAATGGCAATACAAGTATTACTCAATTTCTTACTCGCATTCCTTTGGGCGTTTATGAACAACAGTTTTACAGTGAGCACTCTCGTGATGGGGTATTTAATGGGGCTAATTGCCGTATCCATATTACGTAACTTCTTACCAGGTACGTTTTACCTCATCCGCGTATGGAGAATTGTTAAGTTATTCTTCGTATTCGTTTATGAGTTACTCGTTGCAAACATCGAAGTTGTAAAAATCGTCCTTCAACCAAAAATGAACGTATACCCTGGATTCTATGCGTATCCGTGTGATTTACAAAAGGATTGGGAAGTCGTACTTCTATCTTCTCTTATCACGTTAACACCAGGTACAGTCGTCGTTGCAATTAGTGATGACTTTAAGACGCTATATATCCACGGGGTAAACTTAGTCGATGCCGATAAAGAAATCGAGGCTATTAAAAACTCATTTGAACGTCTCATTAAAGAGGTGGGTCGTCCATGATTTCATTTTTACAAGTCATATTCATTATCGCAATTATTGGAATGGCAGTCGCGCTCGTTATCGCATCGTATAGAATTATTAAAGGACCGACGTTACACGATAAAATCGTAGCGTTAGATGCGTTTGGAGTTATGTTAATGGGAACAATCGGGATTTTCTCAGTCCTACTTGACACTCCGTACTTAATCGTTGTAATTATGATTATCGGTATGCTCGGTGCTGTCGGTACAATCGCAATGGCGAAGTTTTTAGAGAAAGGATGGGTGATCGATCATGATAGAGATCCTGATGACTAGTATCGTAACGATACTCGTATTAAGTGGGGTATTCTTTTCAATCGTTGCAGGAATCGGTATCGTGAGACTTCCGGACATGTACTCACGACTCCACGCAGCAAGTAAAAGTTCAACACTCGGTGTATCACTCGTTCTACTCGCTGTTTTCTTATACTTTTGGTATTTTGAAGAGCGATTTGAAATCACATTGCTACTCGCACTCGTATTCATTTACATCATTGCACCAACAGGTGCACATATGCTTGCAAGAAGTGCCTTCCACTCAGATGTAGAGCCGTATAAACTAACAATCTTAAACGAATTACGACGTGACGAACTTGGATACGAAGAACTCACAGAAGAAGATAAATTAAAAATTGAACAACGTAAAAAAGAGCAAGAACTTGATGAATAACAAAACGCCCATTCTAGAAGGCTAGAATGGGCGTATTTTTGTGGATTGAATTTTGGGTTTATATCATTTCTGTTAAATATCTCATCGTTCTACCAATTCTTTAAAAATTTCATCATCTTCAGTTAAAATTTCATTTATCAAGTTTAAATCTAAATTGTTTTTCTTAACTTCTAATGATATTTTATCGTTATCTTCAATGAATTGAATTGTATCATTTACATTAACATCTAAGGCTTTTAAAACATTCTCTGGGATTTCTACATTAATAACTTTATTATTAATTTTGAGTTCGCTTAAAATTTTCATACAAATCACCTCATGTTCTATTTATATAAAAATGTTGTTTTAATATTATACCATGAAGATAATTATTATTAATTAATTTCTCCTTACAAAATACCTCCCTAAACCTATTTTTGATTTAGAGAGGTATAAGTTTACTTCATATTCGTCAAAGTCATTCGTCCAACTGCTGTGATTTTTCCTTCATCGTTTGTAATTTCTGCTGTCCAAACTTGTGTTGTTCTACCGATATGAACTGGTACTGCTGTTGTTGTCAGTTTACCTGATGATACAGGTCGAATATGGTTGACGTTGATTTCAACGCCAGCTGCATATCCTTCTTCAACGTTTTCAGTACCACCAAGTGACGCTGCTGTTTCGATTAAGACAGCATTCATACCACCGTGTACGATACCAAATGGTTGGTGCATTTCTTCAGTAATATCGACTTCAATGACCGCACGTTTCTTATTTAACTCAATGATTTCGATGTTAAATGCTTCTAGTAAATTAGTCATACATAGAACCGTCTAAAATGTAGTCAACGACTGTACGGATCATCACACCACTCGCAGCTTTTGGACCATATGCATTTTGTTTTGCAAACTGCGATGTACCAGCGATATCAAAGTGTAACCACGGATAATCTTCAGTAAACTGATTAATAAATGCCGCTGCAAACGAAGCTCCACCATATGGACGTAAGTTACTGTTTAAAATATCTGCAACTTGTGTATCTTTTACTGCCGCTTCATCGGATTCATCCATCGGTAAGTGCCATAACTTTTCGCCGACTTTTTCTGATGATTTTAAGACGTCAGTTAAGTAATCTCTACTTTGGTTTGTAAATAAACCTGTACGTGACTCTCCGAGTGCTCCGATTACTGCTCCAGTTAGTGTCGCAAAGTCCATAATTACAACTGGTTTATGTGTAATTGCTTCTGTAACCGCATCTCCAAGGACGAGACGTCCTTCTGCATCTGTATTAGTTATTTCAACACTTAAACCATTTTTAGCGATGACAACGTCATCTGGACGGTTTGCATTGCCTTTTACCATATTTTCAGCGAGCGCAAGTACCGCTACAACATTCACTTCACGTTTTTGATCGACGAGTGTCTTCATCATACCAAGTACGTTTGCTGCTCCACTCATATCGTATTTCATCGACACCATGCCTGTACGTGGTTTTAATGAATAACCACCTGAATCGTAAGTGATTCCTTTACCAACAAGTGCTATAGGTGCTTTATCGCTATTTTTGTACTCGATCGTAACGAGTCTTGGTTTTCTCTCAGAACCGTCACCGACTGAATGAAGGAGACCATAGCCTTCTTCTTTAAGTGTTTTGTCGTCTTTTACTGAAATTGTAACGTTGTCTTTTCCAGAAAATTCTTTTTCAATTAACTCGACTAGAGATTCCGGATATAGTACGTTTGGAGGCATTTCGCTTAAGTTACGACTAAAGTTCATCGCCTCTCCAGCTTGTTGACCTTCTTTCAGTTTGTCTTCGTTTACCTCTTTATTAAAAGATAACGTTAACTCATAAGGTTTAAAATCTTTTTTATAGTTGAACGGCTCGTATACACTAATTTCACCCATTAAGCCGACGTCGTATAAAAAATCGTCGTCTGAACTAAATGAGTCAACGTATAGATACGCATCTGTTACTTTATCTTTTTTAAGTGCTTGTAATACTGTACCGAACGCTTCTTGAAGCTTTAATTGTGTTAAGTCTTCAGATTTACCGAGACCAACTGTATATACTTTTCTTACGTTTGTTTGTAACACTGCACTCGATGATTCGATTTTTTTGAATTTTGACTGGATGACTCCAGCATCAATATATGATTTAAAGTTCCCATTAAATAATGCATCGAGTTCTTCGAAGTTTGAGTCGTTTTCAAAGTCTTCTTTTACACCGATGACGATTGCTTTGTTGTTGTCGTTTAAATTACTTTCAAAATTGTACTTCATATACTCACTCCTAGAACATTTGATAGCCAAGCTTACGTAAGTAGCGTATTGTTAATCCGGCTAATATAATACCGATAAAACCACTTAATAATATAATTACGTCAAAAATTTGGACGTTAATAATATTACTCCACGCTTCTTTAAATGCAGTGTTTGGCGATTTTATGTACTCTACAGTATCAATTCTGTCGATGATTAAAACAACGATTACAGGATAAACAACTGCCATAATCCACGTCATTTTTAAAATCATATTTAATATAAAACTAATACCGTAAAAGAGTACAAAATATAAAATGATAGATATAAATACTTGAACGATATTCACCGTGACACCTCTATTAAAAAAGCATGAGTATGACGAATACTCATGCTTAAAATTTTCTTACAAGAATTTACCTTTTGTGAATCCTAGTACTGGTCCACCAATTTTAGCGACTGCACGTGTATCGATTACTTTCTTCATAAATGCAGCTGATTTACCTTTAATTTCTTTACCATAAACGACACCGATACCGTTTTTAGCACCTAATGAACAAACTGTTCCTTTATCGTCATATACGAATGGTTCAACTTTTTTACCACGTAATTTTGCAGCGATAATTTTTGCAGTGTGTTCACCAAGTTGCATCGCAATTTGTGCTGTCGTTGGATATGGACGTGCGTTTTCGCCTGTTCCGTTCATAACCGCTGAAACGTCACCGATTGCGTATACGTTGTCGTATCCTTCGATTGTTAAGTCATCTTTAACGATGATTCTACCGCGCATAACGCCGTCGAAGTTTTCTTCCATTAACTTGTTACCACGAACCCCTGCAGTCCAGATTCTGTTGTTTGCTTTAACTGTTTCTTCTTTATCGTTAATTTTAACGACGAATCCTTCTTCGTTTGCAGCAACGATTGGTGTTCCGAGTAAGAACTTAACGCCTTTACTTTCTAAGTACTTTTTAGCGTAACCGCTGAGATCTTCACTGAACATCGGTAACATTGAAGGCATTGCTTCTACACACGTAATGCTTACGTCGTCGTAGTTAATACCTAAGTTGTCACATAAGATTGGAAGTGAATCTACTAATTCACCGAGGTACTCAATACCTGTGAATCCTGCACCACCAACTACGATTGCTAAGTCATTTTTATCTTTAGACTCTAAGTAGTTGTTGAAGTTCTTTTCAACTAATGCACGTGCTTTAAGTGCAGTTTGTGGGCTCGTAATTGATTCGGCATGTTCAGCCATTCCTTCAATTCCGAATGTTTCTGATTCGAAACCTAATGCAACGATTAAAATGTCATACTCGACATTTCCTTTTGTCGTTTCAACTACTTGGCTGTCTTTATCGATTTTTGTTACTTCAGCAACAACGAAGTTTGTTTTCATGTTGTCTACAACTTTATTAATTGGGTAAACGCCGTCTTCCCAGTTAATCGTACCTGCAGCTGTTTCATGTAACCATGTTGCTTCGTAGTGGTACTCATTTTTATTGATTAAAGTAATATCTGCTTCAGATAAACCTAATTCTTTTTGAAGACCAACTAATGCGCTAAGACCCGCGTATCCTCCACCGAGGATTACAATTTTCTTTCTTTCGAAACTCATCACTACATCTCCTAAATTTTTATAATATAAAAACGCTAATATATATAACATAATATTAGCGTTTCCAAGCATATATTTCAAGCATTCCCTAACAATTTAACATTGTTCTGGAGTGCCTTTATTTGTTTTTGTTCTAAATGATGCTCCGCATCCACATGCAACGCTCGCTAGAGGGTTATCAATCGTGAATCCACCACCGAGTAACGACTCTTTAAAATCGATTGTCGTACCATCGACGACACCGATATCAAACTTATCCACTAACACGCTCACTCCGTGATGTGTAAATACTAAATCACGCTCAGTAGGTTCTTCTTCAGCAGCCATACCATACGTTAGACCCGTACAACCGCCACCCTCAACTTTAAAACGTAAATAGCCGTCTTGCATGTTATTATCTTCTAACATCGTTCTTACTTTATCTGCAGCAGCTTTTGTTAATGTCACTCGACTCATTTTTGTCACCTCTCTGATTCACTTATCTTTATTATAATGAATCTTTGATATAATCAAAAATATCTGGCTCGTCATCTTTTTTTAATTGTTCTAATACACGAACGAGTAGTTGTTCATCTGTCTTTGCCGCAACGCGTTTTCCTTCTACGATACAAAACGCAGTCCGACTACATACACCACAATCATTCGTGCATTCGTAATCCATAACGTCCACATCGTCTTTATCCATTAAGTGTTCGTAGGTGTGTTTAGACGTTTTTTCAATGTTTGATCGGCAAAATTCTACGAGTTTCATATGATCACCATAAAAATAAAAACTAGAGAATTGACTCTCTAGTTTTAGAATACTTGTTCAATTTCAACGAAACCAGGTACTTCTTCTAGTAATGCGCGTTCGATACCCGCTTTAAGTGTAATCGTTGAACTTGGGCATGTACCACATGCACCGAGTAAACGTAACATAACGACGCCATCTTCAACGTCAACGAGTTCAACGTCTCCGCCATCTCTTAATAAGAACGGACGTAATTTATCTAAAACCGCATCAACTTGTTCATACATAGTGTCTTTTGTTGTTGCCATATATATCACTCCAAAAACGTTTATAGAGAAATCACTCTGTAAATATATTATAATAGATTAAAAGATAAAAATCTATCGGTATATAGGAGGATTCGTATATGAGCTATTCAGTAAATGTCTACGGAAGAGACGTCATTTGCGCGAGCTGTGTAAACGCACCGAGTTCAAAAGATACGTATCAGTGGTTAGAAGCACTATTCAGTAAAAAATATCCAGACGCGGACATTCGTGTAAACTACATCGACATCGACCGCGACGAAAACTTTTCAGACTACGACGAAGAGTTAATAGAACAAATCAACAACGATGAGTTATTTTATCCACTCGTCACAATCAACGACGAAGTCATTCAAGACGGTTACGTCCAATTAAAACCAATCACAAAATGGTTTGAAAAAAATGGTGTTGAATAAGACTTTGTGGTGTTGGACGACGCGCTCACTTCGGTGAGCGTTTTTTTGTGGCGTGGTTTGTGTTTTTTTATCCTAAAACAGTAATTGAATCTCTTCTCAAAATTATATTTAACAATAATTTCGTGATTTTGTTAGATATCCGGATTTATTTAACAAATATCGAGTCATCGACCCGTTTTTTGTTAATTATATTTTTTTATCTAACAAAAACGACCCTGAATTCTGATTTTTTGTTAATTATCCGCATATATTTAACACTTTCACCATTTTTTTGTTAATTAAGATGAAAAACCTAGTTTAGATCGGATTTCCGGCAGGCATTTTGGGTCTTTTTATCCCAAATCAGTAATAAAACCACTTCTCAAAATTATATTTAACAATAATTTCGTGATTTTGTTAGATATCCGGATTTATTTAACAAATATCGAGTCATCGACCCGTTTTTTGTTAATTATATTTTTTTATCTAACAAAAACAGTGCGAGATCCTGAGTTTTTGTTAATTATCCGCATATATTTAACACTTTCACCATTTTTTGTTAATTAATGATAAAAAACCTATAAAAATACACTTCCTAACATCAGCTAGGAAGTGTTTCATCTTTTAAGCGTGCGCTGTAATACCACGTCTGACGAGTGTTTGTGCAAATAACACTGTCACAACTGTTACGATTAAGTCTTTCACTATGAAAGGCGCAACTGTTAGCATGATTGATTCTGCGAGTCCTTTTGGTGATTCTAATACGTTGTTCATGATGAAGTAGAAGTATAAGAATCCGAATGTGAATAAGATCACCATGCCAACTGCTGTTGTAAGTATTGCTTTTAGTACAGACTGTCCTTCACGGTTACCGAGTCCTGCAAAGTATGCGAGTGGTATAAATCCGATGACGAAACCAAAACTTGGTGATAGTAATGATCCGAATCCACCAGAGCCACCAGCAAATACTGGAATCCCGATAAGTCCAGCGATTAAGTATACGACCATCGTCATTACCCCAAGACGACTACCGAGTAGTGCGCCTGTTAAAATGACCATAGGCGTTTGAAGTGTTATCGGAACGGGTCCGATTGGAATTGTAATCATCGCACTGATTGCTACGAGTGCGACGAATACTGCACAAAGTACAAGATCTTTCGTTTTCATAGAAATCTCCTTTAATTTTAAAGTGCCCAATCTAGTAAGTTTTCTACTGCATGAGTTGGAGGCACTTCTTTTTTCATGACATCTTCAGTACGATGAACTCCTGTATTGACGTGAATCGTGTCAATACTACCTTGGATGCCTGTCATGATATCTGTGTCGTAATTATCACCAATCATTGCGACGTCTTTTTGATCGACACCGATTTTTTCAAGTGCTTTTTGTAAAATATATGCGTTTGGTTTCCCGACAACGATAGGCTCTACTCCTGTCGCGCTTACTACGACGGAAGCGAGGGATCCGTTGCCCGGTATAAACTTATCTTTATGACGAATCACTTTATCTGGATTCGTTAAAATTAACTCTGCACCTTCTAACACGTTTTGTACAGCGTTCACGTACTTTTCATAATTGATATGAGTGTCATATGAGAATAATACAGCATCTGCATGATAATCAACAAGTGTTAACTCATTGTTCATTAAAGTTTCTTTAAATGAATCTGATCCAACGGCGTAAATATTTGTTTTATCATTTTCTTTAACGTAGTCGACAGCAGCGAGTGCTGACGTGTAAATATGTTCAATGGACGTCTCGATGCCATGTGACTTAAACTTTTTAAGCGTCTCTTCCGGTGTTCGTGCACCACTATTCGTCACAAACATATACGGAATTTTAGCATCATTTAAGCGATGAATAAAATCTGCCGCCCCTTCGATACGCTCGTCTCCATTAAACATCGTACCGTCTAAGTCGATTAAATACCCTTTATACATGTTGATCCCCCATAAAAGCGGTCACTGCTTGAGGATCTGTTTCAAAGAAATGTAAGACGTTTTCTTTAAAGTTGGCATATGCAGATAAATTATCCCTAAATACTTTTCTCATTGCCTCATGGTCCACGTCTTCATATTCACGTACGAGAATATTTCTAAATTTAAACGTTTCTTCAAATTTTGTAAAATCGTCTTCTGGAATTACACCTTCTGTTTTCATAATATCCATTACGTCTAAATAGTTTCCTGGATCGCGTAACACAAATCCATCGATAATCATGTTTCCAACGTCGACAGACGCTTCAATTAACATCTCACACACGCGCTCTAATGCGAGTGAATTATCCGTGTCAATCTCTTCTGTTAACCCTTTAATGTAGTCTAAACGTTTTAATATTAAATTCTTGTCTACAAATAACATAGTAAACTCCTTTAATTTAATTACTAATACATCTATAATATCATAAATAGAAAGTCCTTTATGGAGGGAACTATGTTAAAACATTACTTATACGATGATAATGAAACACCGAACGCACGATACGTCGGCTTTGCCGGTGACTTTGGGCGTTATGACCTTGCGATTATACAAACGTCTAAATTCTTCGGGAAAAGTTTAGTGTTAAATATGCAAAATAATACGTTCAGTATCGTTGGTACTGATGACTTAAACGAACCGGGGTATATTGCACACGCTCTTCAGTTTTCTGATGACCAAGCCGATGAAGTCATCGAATTTTTAAAAGATATTATATCACCCGGCTGGTTCATGGATTATTAAAAGCCTTCAGAAATGTTATTCTGAAGGCTTTTCTTCTGGTTTTAAACCGAGTTCTTTTTGTTCTTCTTTAGTAATTTTGCGTAAGATAAAATACGCACATCCAAAATTACAATACTCGAGTAAATAATCTTGAATTAAACTATAGCGCTTATCGAATTCTACTTTTTTCTTATCGTCTCTATAAAATCCGACGAGACGTAGTTTTTCATAACCGATATCTCCGACGATATAATCGTATTTATTTAAAACGTCGCTATATTTTTCTTTAAACTGCTCTTCGTCAAATGCATCTCGGTACTCTTTGATCAGTTCAAAATGCATGTGACCGACTGTCGTTATTTTATTCACCTTGACGAATTCTGTCTCCTTCTTCTTGACGGCGACGTGCTGCTGCATTTACTTGCTCATCAGCATGGTAGCTTGAACGTACCATCGGTCCAGCTTGGCAATGTTTAAAACCTTTTTCCATTGCGATTTTACGTAGCTTACCGAACTCGAGCGGCGTATAATACTTTTTCACTGTTAAGTGTTTACGTGTCGGTTGTAGATATTGACCGATTGTTAAAATATCAACACCGTGCTCTAGAAGGTCATCCATCGTTTGTAAAATTTCTTCATGCGTCTCACCGAGACCAATCATGATCGATGATTTCGTCGGGATATCCGGTTGAAGCTCTTTACAATATCTGAGCATTTCTAATGAACGACGGTATGTTGCTTTTGCACGTACACGCTTTGTTAAACGTTCGACCGTCTCAATATTATGGTTTAAAATGTCTGGTTTTGCATCCATTAAAATTTTAATGTTTTCTTTGTTACCGTTAAAATCAAAAGGTAGTACTTCTACTGTCGTATATGGGTTCACTTCACGTACTTTACGGATTGTTTCAGCGTAAACTTTCGCACCACCGTCACGTAAATCATCACGTGCAACTGTAGTTATTACACAGTGCTTTAAATCCATTTTTTGAACTGATTCTGCAATACGTCTTGGCTCGTCCCAGTCTACTTCACTTGGAAGCCCAGTTTTAATTGCACAGAAACGACACGCTCTCGTACATACAGATCCTAAAATCATAAATGTTGCTGTACGACGTTCCGCCCAACATTCGTGGATGTTTGGACAACGCGCCTCTTCGCACACTGTATGTAAATTTTCTGCACGCATCATTTTTTTGAGACCGATATAGTTCTCATTTGTATTTAATTTAATTTTAAGCCATTCAGGTTTTCTTAAAATCTCCTCGTTCTTTGTTGCCACTCGAATCCCTACCTTTGTGGTGTATTTGATTTTATAATAACACAACTTTGAATAGCGAGTATACTTATATCGTAAGTGAATAATTTCACTATTATCTTTTAGCTTGAATCGGTGTATACACGAGTTTAATAACGAGTGTTAATGCGATGAATAACCCGATCATCACGAGTAATCCTAATCCAGTTGAAGTTGTAAACCCAACGACTACAAATGATACTAATGAAACAACGGCTGCAATTACTGCATATGGTATTTGCGTCATGACGTGGACGATATGGTCAGATCCAGATCCTGTACTTGAAAGTATCGTCGAATCTGAAATCGGTGAACAGTGGTCCCCGAACACACCACCCGCTAGTACTGCTGCGATTGATGCGAGTAATAGTTCAGGTACTTCTAACGTAATGATAATATTTCCTGCAATCGGAACGAGTATACCAAATGATCCCCAAGATGTACCTGTTGTTAATGCCATGATACATGCAACTACAAACACGATTGCCGGTAGGAATGCTGCTGAAATATTCGAATCTTTCACCATTTGACCGAGTAATTCACCAGTTCCTAGTTCACTTATTAGTTCACCTGTCATCCATGCAAGTATTAACACGATAATCGGGCCAATCATCGCTTGAAGCCCTGTTTTAAATCCAATCCACGTGTCGCGACTTGAGAAGTTTTCATCTTGCCTAGTGAATTTATAATAGTAAATTAACGATAAAACAACTCCGATGATACCACCAAAAATTAATGAATGCGTAATCGAGTTATTTTCGAGAATGACGATTGGATTTAATGATCCACTTTCTTTTATCCCTGTGTAAATCATTCCAATAAGTACACCCGCTACTAGACCAACAAGTGGAACAATTAACGCGCTTTTAGATGAGTGATACGCGACTTGTAATTCATCGTCTTCAACCTTTTTATCGTATAATATTCCGTCGTTTATAGCACGTGACTCTTCACGTTTCATACCGAATATATCAAAATTCGTAAGGATGACGATAAACATTAAAATAATTGCACTTAAACTATAAAAGTTTAGTGGAATCATATATATAAACGCTTCGAACGGTGTGATGTGATTGAGTCCTGCTGCGATAAGTAGTGGCGCAGTCAGCCCCATAATCGTTGCACCCCAGCTAGATACCGGCATAATCACTGCGATTGGTGACGCTGTCGTATCGACTACGTACGCAAGTTTCGCGCGTGATACTTTATATTTGTCCGTTAACGGCTTAGATACTTGAGGTGTAATAATCGCACTAAAATAGTCATCAATAAAAATAATAATGCCGAGTATACCGCTTAATAAAAGTGCTCCAGTACGCGTTTTAACTTTTGTCATCGCGTAGCTCGTAAATGCTCTCGCTCCGCCTGACATACTCATAAATGCACTCATAATTCCAAGCAATGCTAAGAAGATTAAAATATACGCACTCCACGTATTTAACCAGCCGTCTTCGATAATTAAATCGATAAACGTTTGCCAAATCTTAGCAACCATTTCTCCGACGTTACCTTGTGTTATGACAATTGCTGAAG
This sequence comes from Nosocomiicoccus sp. HMSC059G07, assembly GCF_001815515.1. Lineage (NCBI taxonomy): Bacteria > Bacillati > Bacillota > Bacilli > Caryophanales > Staphylococcaceae > Nosocomiicoccus > Nosocomiicoccus sp. HMSC059G07. The sequence goes on along the minus strand of NZ_KV820788.1, from coordinate 93,103 downwards.
TAATGATCCCAACACCTAAACTTAAATCTACACGTCGCGTAAATAGGACGAGTATTAACGTAATGAGTGGTGGGATAAGTGAAATATACGCCCAGTTTAAAATTAAATCCATTCAAATCTACTCCTAATCTTATATAACAAAAAAACACAAGTGCTTTCCACTTGTGTTTAACAAATGTAGCGCACCATGATAATCATGACAGTACTTCATCTATTAAACGAAGTCCCAACAGCAAAGTGTCCAGCTTTACCATTTCGGCACAATCCCTCTTCAAAGTCTTCACAGTATGGCTACTCCAACTTTTACCAGTGTCATGTGCACCTCTACTTGTATTTAATTGCTTTATTTTCGAATTGCATTTCATTATAGACTTTATGTTTTAAAAAGTCAAAATTCTTTTGAAATTATTAAATCATCTTTATAAATGTCGACGATATCTCTTAAAAATTCTGGAATGTAATACGTCTTATTTAACGAATTAAAGTGTGGGAAGAATCGACCAAATGAATACATGTCGAGCGTCCCAACTTCATATATGTTTTCATCTTCTACTAGTTCACCGTTCACGTAAAATTCACGTCTGCTTTCAACGACTGATAATCCATCAATTAAAAACACACCCATCACGTCGCCTCTAAAACCGAGTCCTTTTATAATTTCATCTTTATATTCTTGAGCGCTTGCCGTATAGTACATATCTTTTAAGTCGCGCCCTGTCATCTCTACTTTAATTAGATTAATAGCATGGGGTAATACTTTATGAACGTGGTATTTCGTCATTTCCCCGCCTCTAAATTCTGCAGCGATTAACCCTGCGTGAATGATAGAAATGTCAGTCTGTGTATACTTTTGAATCATCTGTAATAACGTGTACGTAAACCAGTTCATCGTATATAGTGTCCGTTCAATTGCTAGTACATCGTGCTTTACAGTTGTATTTAGCATCTCTTTTCCGACTTCATAAAATTCGTCGTAGCGGTTTGATAATAGATCCGTTTCAATTAAACGCGTTGAAACGTCTGTTAAATTATAATCCGTAAATTCTAAATCGACATAACCGAAATACTCTCCGAATCGTCCGGCTGCAGTTAACGTCGTCTTGTTTACTTTATAATTTTCTGGGAGTGTGTGATGCGTATGTCCACCGATAATTACATCAATTTCTGGACATTCTTCTGCAAGTCTCTCGTCGTCATATTTACCTAAGTGTGACAACATCACAACGGCGTCACAGTGACGTTTCATTTCTTTTAAGTATTCTTTAATGTAATAAAACGCGCCTTCAACATCTAACGCGAGTGCTTTATAAAACGGTGTAAACTCAACAGTTGCGGCAATAAAGCCAATACGGATATCGCCGATTCTTTTAATCGTGTACGGTGGGAATAATAACCCATGTTCATCGCGAAGATTCGCACAAATCACTTCGAAATCCGCTTCATTATATAAATTTTTTAATTCACTTTTAGTTAACGTTATACCTTCGTTGTTACCGATCGTTGCGACGTCACAGAGTGCGTCATTTAGACGTTCGACGTTACCTCTACCAATCGTTGCGTCTGTATACGGATGACTTCTATCGACGTGATCTCCGATATCAACGTAAAGTGTATTTTCATCTTTACGCGGTTTTATGTACTCGACAATCGCATGATAATTATCAAAATGACTATGGATATCATTCGTATGGTAAATGCGAATTTGCTTTTTCATAACAACACACTTTCCTTTAAAGTATCGCTTCTAAAATTAAATATAAACCGATTAACAGTAGCACTGTGCGAAGTATTTTGACTAAACCATCGCTCGTAAATCGACTGGCTAACTTTACACCAATTCTCGCTCCAAAATACGAACTCACCGCTAAAAATATAAGCGAGAAATATTGAACGTGAGATTGTAATGCGTGTCCGATTGCACTTGAAAAACTCGAAAAGAATATTAACATCATCGACGTTCCGATCGCAATCGTCGGTGGAATTCTAAAGACGATAATCATTAACGGCGTCATCAGTACGCCCCCACCGATTCCAAATAACCCTGTGGTAAATCCAACTAAGAAAGTGATCGCTACCGCAATCCATACCGGGAATCCATACTGATGAACAACCCCATCAGCATCGATATGCGGTCTTAAGTATTTAGGGTTTTGAAACACTTTTAAAGGCGGTATTTTATCTCGCACCATCAGTATAATACTAATGATGATTAAAAATGATCCGAAGTATAAATTAAATGAATCTAGAGTTAAAGACGCGCTCGCATATGATCCGACGAACGCACCAGGTACGAGACCGATTAAAAAAATAGAGCCGCTATATCTGTCAACTTGGTTACTTTTGTTATACTGAACCATCGCAGAGAATCCTGTAATGACTAAAATCATACTCGACGTTCCGATCGCAAGTTGCGGTGTCATACCTTCGATCATACCGAGTTTAATACCGAAAAATACGAGTGCTGGAACGATGATGACCCCACCACCCATTCCGACGAGTGCACCTAAAATTGAGGAGAATAATCCGATACATATTAATATAATTATTGTTAAGATCATGATTATCCTCCTTTACTTTAAAATAGTTTGAGTTGTTTTGGAGCGAGAGTTTTATATTTAATACCGAGCATATCGATTAAGGTTTCTGCGTTCCCGGCAGCATGTCCACCAGAGTTATTGTTGAAAATAACGTAAATATCTTTTGTTTTAAACGATAAAATTTCTATATGTTTTTTCAGTGCTTCAAGTTCTTCTCGGTTATAATTATATAAGTAACGCATATTTCGCCACTCTTCTCTCGTTCGGTTCATCTGCATCCATCCGTGTGCATTTCTACCGTGAAGACGAATAAACCCGATATCATCAGTCACACGACTGACAAATGGAACCGTCCCCTCACCAATTTGAGGGGCATCGACAATCGTATGGATGAGATGATTGTCGTGGAGAAATTGTAGCGTTTGTTCTTTTTTGTCATCAGTAAACCAAGACGCATGACGAAATTCAACCGCAACTTTTAACGGGTGAAGCATCTTTTTAGCGAGTCGAACGTAGTTAATGTTTTTCTCATTGCATTCATACCAAGGTGGAAACTGCATTAATATATAAGCAAGTTTGCCATGATTCACCATAGGTTGTAACATTTCTTTATAGTCTTTATATAATTCATTTATGTTTGAATAAGATGTTCTAAAGTCACCATGACCTGTCATAAACTGGTGTGTTTTGACGATAAACTTAAAATCTTCTGGTGTTTCACGGCACCACTTTTCAATCGTCGATTGTTGTAATATTGCATAATATGTCGAATCGACTTCAACGACTGGAAATGTACCGGCGTATGTCTCAAGTTTTTGATTCACTTTTGTGACATCAGTATAAATTGAATCGTGATCGCCCCATCCAGTTAATCCGATATAAATCATAGTATCACCTAGATTTATTTTACCACAGAAACTATTTTTATTTGAAAATAGAAACTAAAGGAGAATGATGATGGCTATTTCGTTTAAAGACGTATCTCATAAACATATTTTAAAAAACATTTCCGGAACGTTTAAAAAGAATCGTATTACAGCATTAATCGGACCAAGTGGCGCTGGGAAATCAACGACATTAAAACATATTAACGGTCTTTTATCTCCAACTAATGGCGACATATATATTGGAGAAGAAAACATTAAAGCAATGGATATTATTAAGTTACGACGTAATGTTGGATTTGCATTTCAGTCGTCACCCATGCTTGAAGGCACTGTATATGACAACTTAAAATTTCCAAAAGATTTATTTAACGAGACATTTTCTAAAGATGAAGCAATTGAATTTCTAGAAAAAGTCGATTTAACAAAAGACTTCATCGACCGACCGGTTCGTAAATTATCTGGTGGTGAAAAGAGTCGTGTCGCACTAGCACGTACGCTCGTAAATAATCCTGATATCTTACTTCTCGATGAAATCACGGCGAGTGTCGATGTGACTGTCGCTCGAGAAATCGAACGACTAATCGTAAAAAATCAAAAAGAGTTTGATTTAACAATTATTTGGGTGACGCATGATCTCTCACAAGCAAAGCGTATGTCCGATGACTTTTGGTATTTAAGAAAGGGCGAGTTAATTGAGTTTGGACCAATTGAACAGTTCGCTCATCCTAAAACTGATGCTTTAAAACAATTTTTAGAGGGGGAATTTTAAATGTCGTTTACAAGTTTAGCGCTCGCATTAGTGTTTGTAATCATCCCTATTATACTCGCTGTCGTTTTAAAGCTCGGTCTAGAAAAGGATATTATTATTGCTTCAATACGAGCGACAATCCAGCTAATTATTATCGGGTATATTTTACAATTCGTGTTCGATAGTAAGAGTACGATTTTTATGTTGTTAATGATTGTTTTAATTATCGCAGCAGCGAGTCAAAATATCGTTAAAAAAGGTAAAGGTATTCCGCATATAAAGATCATTATTATCGTGACACTTGTGTTTGTCGAACTATTTTCAATGGGGACATTACTATTATTTAAAATCATCCCGTTCGAAGCACAATACGTCATCCCAATTTCCGGAATGATTATCGGAAACTGTATGGTTTTATCTTTATTATTTTTAGACCGATTTAAATCTGAACTCAGTCATAACGAAGAAACAATCGAGTTAATTTTATCTTTTGGCGGGACACCGAAAGAAGCGGTTCACCACACGTTAAAATCCGCAATTAAAACGAGTATGATTCCGACGATTGAATCTCAAAAAACTGTTGGTCTTGTGCAACTCCCAGGTATGATGAGTGGGTTAATTATCGGTGGTGGAGATCCGATGGAAGCAGTGATGTATCAATTACTCATTCTGTTTCTTATATTAAACGCAGCTGCACTATCTTCAATTTTAGTTGGATTTTTATCTTATCCATTTTTATTTAACGAAAAACTTCAATTTTTAGGCATACAAGACGATACGAAATGAAAAAAGTCAGATTCTTGAATAAGAATCTGACTTCGTTTATTTTAAGCGTCTAATAATGTTTTTTGAATATCTTTATATGCCGCTTCCCATAGCGCCTCATCAGATTTAAACTGTTCTCTAAGTTCACCGATGACCTTTTTAAACTTCTCATCGTAAGTTGGGTCATCTTTACTTGGGATATGCTTTTTCGCTTCGTCTGAAGTTTTCTTCACTTCTGGTGCAAATGGTCCCCATTTTCCAATCTCATTATTATTTTCATCTAAAACAACGTAAATTGGAATGATGTTTTTACCGTTTGTTTGATATTGCTCCATGAGATCGAGGTTTTCATCTCTTAATACAAACTTCGCTTCAAAGTCATACGCTTCAGCGAGTCGAAGTAAAATTGGTGTATTTAACATACAATGCGCACACCACGGCTCGATAATACCGAGCACTTTAAAGTTCTTTTCTTGTAACTCGTCTTTATGCTCATCTTCTTTTACGCTAAAATAATCGTAAATATTATCGAATCCTTCTTTTAAATCCGTAAACTGTTGACGCATCTCTTCAGCTGATAACGCTTTGTCGTACCACTCTGTTAAATTGTTTGCCATAATATCCCCTCTTTACTGTTTTTTATACTATTCCTTTTTTGGAGATTTTTAAACATCACATATTACGATACGTTTACAATTATTAAATATTTTCTGAAACGTTTATCGTGTCGATTATACGGCTAATGGAAATACAACCTTAAAAATAGGATGATTGTATGAATAAAAAACGCATTACTGAAATTGACGCACTACGAGGAATCGCTGCTCTTCTCGTCGTGTTATATCATTATACATTTCACTATGACAGACGATTTGGACACGTAGCAAGTGATTATAATACTGAATTATTTAGTTTCGGGCACTACGGTGTACAGCTATTTTTCATCATCAGTGGCTTTGTGATTTTTATGTCAGTTAGTCGCGGACGATCTGCAAGTGATTTTTTAATTAAACGAGCGTTCCGTTTGTATCCGGCATACATTGCAGCTGTAGTCATTACTTTTATCGTATTAAGCGCATCGTCAATTGACATTCAACGAACGATTCAAGAAATGTTTGTAAATATGACGATGGTTCAAGAATTTATAGGTATTCGTAATATTGACGGATCGTACTGGTCGCTTCGCGTCGAATTTACGTTTTATATGATGATGGCGCTCATCATACTTATTGATAAAGAAAAAGTCATGCCCGTAGTTGTGACGATGCTCAGCGTAGGTATGGCGATACAACTTTACAGCCTAATTATGAGTACTGATTCTGCACAATTTGTTGAGAGATTTTCTACAGCAAACTATATTCAGTTGTTCGTCATTGGGATTATGCTGCACGAAATTTGGATAAAAGGCATGAAGTTGAAATACGGGGCTGTCATTATCGTAGCCGTTATGTATGACTTTATCTTCGAAGGTGTCGTGAATGGATTATTTACAGTGAGTTTTATATCGATTTTCGCCTTAGTTTTAAACGATAAATTGAAGATTTTAAATAATAAATTGCTGCTTTATTTAGGAAGTATTTCGTACCCGTTATATTTAATTCACCAAAATATCGGATATGCGCTCATTCACGTCATGGAAGATTACGGTTTAACGCATGAAATATGGATCATAATTCCGGTCATCATTTCAGTGTTACTCGCGCATGGTATTTTATATGTAGTAGAAAAACCATCTCAAAACTTTTTATTTAAATACTATAAGTCGTTAAGAGAATGGAACAAGAAAAATGTATCTAGTATTCCATAATTATATTGAGTACAATAGTATATCAATATGAAAGATGGTGATACGATGGCTTCAGATAAAAGAGTGTTTGGGCTGATTTCAGTTATACTCGGCGCAAGCCTTTGGGGAATCGGTGGTACCGCGACCGACTGGTTATTTAGAAACACACCTGTGAATGTCGATTGGTACGTGACAGCAAGGCTTTTAATCAGTGGTATTATACTCGTTTTATTCTTTTTAATTGTTTTTAAAAAGAAGAGTACGACGGTATGGGACAAATATTTAGTCACTCGCTTCGTTATATATAGTATTTTCGGTATGACGCTCGTTCAATATTCATTTACAGCAACGATTGGATACGGGAATGCTGCGATTGCGACAGTGCTACAATGTACCGGACCGATTTATATTATTTTATATTACGTCTTTAAGAAATATATAAATTTCACTTACAAAGAAGTACTCGTCATTCTCTTTATGATCGTCGGAGTCGTTTTAATCGCAACAAATGGTAATCTCACTCAACTAATCGTATCACCACTCGCGTTATTTTGGGGTATTTTATCTGGTGTCGCGCTCGCGTACTACACAGTACACGCGGGGTACTTACTACTTAGAATGCACCCGTTAGAACTCGTCGGCGGATCGATGCTCGTCGGTGGAATACTATTAAACTTTAAAACACCGATCTGGTCATTAGATTTTGGTTACGACTGGTCGGCATTTGAGATTAGTATATTATTATTCTCGATATTAATTGGAACGACACTCGCATTCTTACTCTATATTGGAAGTTTAAAATATATCACTTCACAAGAAGCGGGAATTCTAGGACTACTCGAACCCGTGATGGCCGTGTTAACAACAGTAATCGTACTCGGCGACGTATTAGAACTATTCCAAGTCGTCGGGATTGCACTCATACTTGGAATCACAGTGTTCAATACAATCGCATCATCAAAACAATCAAAAAAAGAAGCGAACGCCTGATTTATTGATCGGGGCGTTCGCTTTTTTGGTGTTAAAGATGAAAAACCTGATGGTGAGTTTGATTGTGCGGGTTTGAGAGTGTCTTTTTATCCTAAAACAGCTTAAACACCATTTCTCAAAATTATATTTAACAAAAATTTCGGGATTCTGTTAGATATCCGGATATATTTAACAAATTTCGGGTCGTCGAGCCGGTTTTTGTTAATTATATCTTTTTATCTAACAAAAAAGGTGCGAGATTCTGCGTTTTTGTTAATTATCCTAATATATTTAACACTTTCAACGTTTTTTTGTTAATAAAAGAAGAAAAACCTGGTTTTGAGTTTGTTTTCGCAGGCTGATTGTGTCTTTTTATCCTGAAACAGCTTAAACACCACTTCTCAAAATTATATTTAACAAAAATTTCAGGATTTTGTTAGATATCTCGATATATTTAACAAATTTCGGGTCGTCGAGCCGGTTTTTGTTAATTATATCTTTTTATCTAACAAAAAAGGTGCGAGATTCTGCGTTTTTGTTAATTATCCTAATATATTTAACACTTTCAACGTTTTTTTGTTAATAAAGATGAAAAACCGGCACGAATCCCCACCGCTTACAACGCCTCTATACAAATTCTAACCGCGCGTTTAAGGTCGTCTAGCGACATGCTTGGTAATGCGGGATTCTCGATTGCAAGTTCGTGCGATGCTGGTAGATGTATGAATCCGGCTTTAAATGAGTCATTCGCACGACTTGCTTCGTGTAGTGCGACGTACATCATGTTATTACATAAATATGTGCCTGCCGTATTAGAGATTTTTGCAGGTAAATACGATTCATTTAACGTATCTACCATTTTGCGGATCGGAAGTGTTGAAAACAATCCATCCGGACCGTCTTCGACAATCGGTTGGTCAACTGGTGCAAAACCTGAGTTGTCTTTTGCGCCGTCTTTTACGTTAATCGCAATTCGCTCTGGAGTAATTTTACTACGTCCAGCTGCGAGACCGAGCATAATTACCGCGTCAGGCTTTCGTTCATCGATTTCTTTTAGCAGTTCTTGTTCGGATGCCTTAAAGTCAACAGGCAACACTCTCGTTTCAATCGTGTACCCATTAATCGTTTCACTGTCCAATGCTTTCACAATTTCTTCTGTCGGGTTAATTTTATGATTTAAAAATGGAACAAACCCTGTTAATAATAATTTCATATCCTTCACCTCTACAATATGATTATCTCACATTGTAATAGAAATTTTTGGAAATTTGAAATCATTGCAACAGGGTTTGTGTTTAATTTTTATAGTTCTTTTTTACAATAAAAACGCTATCATAATATAACAAAAATAAATTTGTACGGTTATCTTAGTGTTTCAGATCACTCGTATTTTCATTTAAGTTAAGGAAAAGATTCACTCCGAAAAGAATAATTGCAAGTAAGAACATCGGTCCACCGATAAATGTGAAGATGTGTGCTGTTTTTGCATCAATTTGTACATAAAACGTACTAAATAAGAACAGTGGAACTCCGATATGGTATAACCAGAACGTTGCTTTACCAAGTCCGTTTTTTGCTAAGTGTGGGTAAATACATAATACTGCCCCAATACCTAGTGTTGTTAACCATCCAACGACGTTAACGTGTGCGTGTCCTGCAGCCCAGTTTAATTGAATCGTGTAAGACATAAATAGTCCGACAGAAATTCCGAAAACTAAGTATAGTACTGCAAGTTTAAGCCATGTTTGACCCATTTAAATCCCCCCTATTTCTTTTATAATTTGAGATTATCATTAATTTTGTATACACGTCAATTTAATGTGAAAAAATCATCCTTTAGTATTAGAACACAAAATATAATAAGATAAAAAAACCGCCGCACTTTCATGCGACGGTTTAAGTTAGAAATTATCCGATTGAACCTTCCATCTCGTAACTGATGAGGCGGTTCATTTCTACTGCGTATTCCATTGGTAATTCTTTTGTGAATGGTTCGATGAAGCCCATTACGATCATTTCTGTCGCTTCAATTTCACCTATCCCTCTACTCATAAGGTAGAATAATTGTTCTTCTGATACTTTAGATACACGCGCTTCGTGCTCTAAAGAAATGTTATTGTTGTAAACTTCGTTGTATGGAATTGTATCTGAAGTCGATTGCTTATCCATAATTAACGTGTCACACTCGATTGTAGATTTTGCGTTGTCCGCTCTACGCCCGAAGTGTACAAGTCCACGGTACGTTACTTTACCACCGTGTTGTGCGATCGATTTCGATACGATAGACGATGAAGTATTCGGTGCTAAGTGTAACATCTTAGAGCCTGCATCTTGTAGTTGTCCTTTACCTGCAAGTGCGATAGACATCGTCATACCTCTTGCGCCTTCACCTTTAAGGTAAATCGCAGGGTATTTCATCGTAATCTTAGACCCGATGTTACCGTCTACCCATTCCATCGTTGCATTTTCTTCAGCAAATGTACGTTTTGTAACTAAGTTGTACACGTTGTTTGCCCAGTTTTGAATCGTCGTGTAACGGCAGTATGCGTTAGGCTTAACGATAATCTCAACAACTGCTGCGTGAAGTGAGTTTGTTGTGTAAACTGGTGCAGTACAACCTTCAACGTAGTGTAACCATGAACCTTCGTCACAAATAATTAGCGTACGCTCAAACTGTCCCATATTTTCTGAGTTAATACGGAAGTATGCTTGTAACGGACTATCTAATTTTACGTGAGGTGGTACATAGATGAATGATCCACCAGACCAAACCGCTGAGTTTAATGCAGCGAACTTGTTGTCTGAAGGTGGCACAACTGTCGCGAAGTATTCTTTAAATAGTTCTTCGTTTTCTCTAAGTGCCGCGTCAGTATCTTTAAATACGACACCTTTTTCTTCAAGTTCTTTTTCCATGTTGTGATAAACAACTTCTGATTCATACTGTGCAGAAACACCTGCTAAGTATTTTTGCTCTGCTTCAGGAATACCTAAACGGTCAAACGTACGTTTGATTTCTTCAGGAACCTCGTCCCAAGAACGTTCTGAACGCTCTGAAGGTTTTACGTAATAACGAATTTCGTCGAAGTTAAGTTCTGATAAGTCTCCACCCCATGTTGGCATCGGCTTACTATAGAACTGCTCAAGTGATTTTAGACGGAAGTCTAACATCCACTCTGGCTCTTCTTTCATCTTCGAAATTTCTCTAACAATTTCTTCAGTTAATCCGCGTTCAGAACGGAAGATTGAAACGTCGTCATCGCGGAAACCATATTTATATTCACCAATATCTGGCGCTTTTCTCATTGCCATAACTATTCACTCCTAATCATATTCCGTGCGGTTATTCTTCTTCTACACCTTTTTCAAGTGCTTTCCAAGATAGAGTCGCACATTTAATTCTTGCAGGGAATTGGCTGACGCCGGATAATGCTTCAATGTCGCCCATGTCTTCTGTGATTGTATAATCTTCTCCGAGCATCATCTTACTGAACTCATCTGCCATTTCTAACGCACGCTCTACATTTTTTCCTTTAACAGCTTCTGTCATCATCGATGCGCTTGCCATCGAAATCGAACAGCCATGTCCTTCGAAACGAACGTCGTCGATTATATTATCTTTTACTTCTAACATGAGTCGAATTTCATCTCCACATGTTGGGTTGTTCATATCAATGGTAATCGTTCCACTATCTAATTCGCCTTTGTTACGCGGATGTTTATAATGGTCCATAATGACCGAACGATATAGCTGTTCTAAATTACTAAAATTCATATGAGAAAAACTCCTTCGTACGCTCTAAGCCTCGAATGAATGTGTCTACTTCATCTTTAGTATTATATATATAGAAACTTGCACGTGCTGTTGAATTTGTGTCTAGCCATTTCATTAATGGTTGTGCACAGTGATGCCCTGCACGGACAGCGATACCGTCTTGATCAAGCGCTGTTGCTAAATCGTGTGGGTGCACTCCGTCAAGATTAAATGTAATTAACCCTGCGCGTTCTTTTGGTCCATAAATGGTAATACCGTCAATTTTCTGCATTTCTTCGTAAGCATAATTTACAAGTTCTTGCTCGTAGTCGTGGATGTTATCCATACCGACTTCGAGTAAATAGTCGATTGCTGCACCGAGTCCAATTGCTTCAGCAATCATCGGTGTCCCCGCTTCAAACTTCACTGGTAAATCCGTCCATGTTGCGTCTTCTTTATACACGTAATCGATCATATCTCCACCGTATTCTACCGGCTCTAATTGATCTAGGATTTCTGCTTTACCATAAAGTACACCAACACCTGTTGGACCAAGCATTTTATGTGCACTAAACGCATAGAAATCAACGTCTAAGTCTTGGACGTCTACCGTCATATGAGGTACAGCTTGCGCACCATCTACAACGATATATGCATTGTAGTCGTGTGCGATTTTTGCGATAGATTTAATATCGTTTACTGTACCAAGTACGTTTGAAACGTGTGTAATCGCAACGATTTTTGTTTTATCTGACATGACACTTTTAACGCTTTCTAGCGTAATCGTCCCGTCAGACTCTAACGGAATAAACACCAGTTTTGCACCTTTACGTTTTGCAAGTTGTTGCCAAGGTACGATATTTGCGTGGTGTTCCATTTCTGTTACGACAATTTCGTCTCCCGCTTCAACAGCAAAATCACCAAGTGAACGTGCGACTAAGTTGAGTGCTGCTGTTGTCCCACGTGTATAAATGATTTCTTCAAATCGTTTTGCATTTATGAATTTACGTACTTTCATACGCGCAGATTCATATGCATCAGTCGCAAGCGAACCGAGAGTATGGACCCCTCGGTGTACGTTTGCGTTATATTTAAAGTAATAGTCATTCGTCTTATCCACGACGCTTTTTGGCGTTAAGCTTGTAGCTGACGTGTCTAAGTACGTAAGTGCATTCCCATTAACTGTTTCGTCAAGGACCTTAAAGTCTTGTCTTATTTTGTTAATGTCCAATGTGGAAGCCTCCTAGTATTATTAGTGTAAAATTTTATCTTCAATCACTTCTACGAGTAAGTTTTTAACACTTTCAATCGGTAAGCTAACAACAACTGGTGCTAAGAATCCGTGGATAACTAAGCGTTCTGCTTCTTCACGCTTAAGCCCTCTACTCATTAAGTAGAAGAGTTGTAGTTCATCCACACGACCAGCTGATGCTGCGTGTCCTGCTTCCACTTCATCTTCGTCGATTAATAGAATTGGGTTCGCGTCACCACGCGCTTTACCGTCAAGCATTAATACGCGAGATTCTTGTTGAGCGTTGGAGTTCGTCGCACCTTTTTTGATGTGACCAATCCCGTTAAATACGCTGTTTGCGTTCTCTTTCATTACACCGTGTTTTAAGATGTTTCCGTACGTATTTTTACCGTAGTGAATAACTTCTGTCGTGAAGTTTAAGATTTGTTGTCCACGACCAATTGTAACGATTTTAACTTCTGATTCTGAGTTATCACCGTTTAAGTACGTCGTGTTATCGTAAATGACGTTTGAGTCACTCATTAGACCGAGTGCCCAGTCGATTTCAGCATCACGACTTGTTACACCGCGACGTACGACATATCCTGTAAGATCTTTTGCTAAGAAGTCTACTGCACCGTAGTTAATTTTTGCGTTATCTTTTGCAAGCACTTCACTTACAACGTTTAACTGTCCATTCGCTGATTCTAAGTTCGTGACATAGTTTTCTACATAAGTTACTTCAGAACCTTCATCTCCAACGAGTAAGACGTGGTTATATAACGATGCATTTTCATCATCGTGGTAAAATACGACTTGAATTGGCGCTTCAACTTTTACGTTTTTCGGTACGTAGATGAAGACCCCACCGTTTAACATCGCTTGGTGGTAAGCTGTCAGTTTGTTTTCATCGACAGCTACACCTTCAGTCATAAAGTACTTTTCAACTAAGTCTTTATGATTTTCTGATGCTGTAAATATATCTTCAACAATAACACCTTGAGACTTTAATGACTCAGATAATTCTACAAATGCTTTCGTGTTATTGTGTTGCACGTATAAGTTTTCTACATTCTCTACTTCTACAACTTCTTTTACCTTTTCAGGTAAATCAGAAATTGAATCAAACGTTGAACTTTCCGTAAATGGTTGCTCAACTGTAAAAAAGTCCCAGTTATAAATACGTGTTTTGTCTGGTTTTATCAAGTCTAAACGATCGATTAAATCTAGTGCTTCTTTTCTTTTATTTGTAAAGAACTCTGTCACACCATTTTGTTCTGCGTCGTTTAAGACTTTTTCTTTATCTAAAACGAATTCGTTAGCCATTACAGTTCCTCCTGATATTATTCTACTGCGTCTACTGTTTCGTCTTCAATTCCGAGTTCTTGTTTAATCCACTCGTAACCTTCGTTCTCAAGACGTTCTGCAAGTTCTTTTCCGCCTGATTTTACTACTCTACCTTGCATCATTACGTGTACGAAGTCAGGTTCGATGTAGTTTAATAAGCGTTGATAGTGCGTGATAATTAATGAACCGAAGCTAGGTCCACGCAGTTCGTTAATACCTTTAGAAACAACTTGTAACGCGTCGATATCTAGACCAGAGTCAATCTCGTCTAAGATTGCGAATTTAGGTTCTAACATCATGAGTTGTAAAATTTCGTTACGTTTTTTCTCCCCACCAGAGAACCCTTCGTTTAAGTAACGCGTTGCCATATCTGGATCCATTTCTAAGAAATCCATGTTTTTATCTAGTTTTTTAATAAATTGCATTAAGTTAATCTCGTCGCTCTCTTCACGGCTTGAGTTAATAGCTGAACGTAAGAAATCTGAGTTTGTTACACCCGAAATTTCTGACGGATACTGCATCGCTAGGAATAAACCAGCGTGCGCACGCTCGTCAACTTCCATTTCCAGTACGCTCTCACCATCAAGTAAAACTTCACCTTGCGTTACATCGTATGCAGGGTGTCCCATAATCGCTTGAGCGAGTGTAGATTTACCCGTCCCGTTAGGTCCCATTACAGCGTGAATCTCACCTTGTTTAAGTGTAAGATTTAAACCTTTAAGTATTTTCTTGCCATCAATTTCGACATGTAAGTCTTTAATTTCTAAAACAGAAGTCATCCGATAATCCTCCAATTAGATAGAATTTATTTTCCATATAATAGTTTATAATAGTTCTAAACTATAGTCAAAGTTTCCCATGACCATAATGACTTTAGTATAACGTAAAATAACGGACATTTGTAGTATTATACATTGTGATAATCGAATTTTAGAATTGAGAATAAAAATCAGGTAAATGATGAAGAACTGGTAGGTAACTTGGTGATTTTCGTTGGAGTTTTGATGTGTTTTTATTTCTGAAGAGTCTTAGTTTTTTCTCGGAATTATAATAATCAAATTTCAGGTCGCTGAGACGTTTTTTGTTAATTAAGATGAAAAACCTCGGTGATTTGAATTTCGGAAGGTTTAAAGTGTCGTTTTATCCCAAAGGAGTAATAAAGCTGCTTCCCGAAATTTTATTTAACAAAAATTTCGCGAT
>NZ_KV820788.1:77114-77782 GCF_001815515.1 Nosocomiicoccus sp. HMSC059G07 | reverse complement strand
GGTCGCTGAGACGTTTTTTGTTAATTAAGATGAAGAACCTCGTGGTAATTTGAATTTCGGTAGGTTTAAAGTGTCGTTTTATCCCAAGGGAGTAATAAAGCTGCTTCTCAAAATTATATCTAACAAAAATTTCGCGATTTTGTTAGATATCTCGATATAATTAACAAATTTCAAGACGCCACCTCGGTTTTTGTTAATTATATTTTTTTATCTAACAAAAACAGCACTGAATCCCAAGTTTTTGTTAATTATCCGGATATATTTAACACATTCAACAATTTTTTGTTAATTAAGATGAAAAACCTCGGTGAGATCTGAATTCGAGGAGTCAGAAAGTGTTGTTGTATCCCAAAATAGCGATAACACCATTCCCTAAAATTTTATTTAACAAAAATTTCGCGATTTTGTTAGATATTCGGATATAATTGACAGATTTCGTCTCGCCACCCTCACTTTTGTTAATTATATTTTTTTATCTAACAAAAACGCGACTGAATTCCGAGTTTTTGTTAATTATCCGGATATATTTAACATATTTCGGGATAACCTGTTCATTAAGATGAAAAACTCAAGTTGAGATTAGGTTCTACGGTGTCTAGAGTGTCTTTTTATCCCTAAAAGATAAAACCACTATTTCCCGAAATTTTATTTAACAAAAATTTCGCGAT
>NZ_KV820788.1:37283-77014 GCF_001815515.1 Nosocomiicoccus sp. HMSC059G07 | reverse complement strand
ATTCAACAATTTTTTGTTAATTAAGATGAAAAACAGGCGAAAGATCAATTATCGTATACGGTAGACACCGACACAGCTCACTCACACTCCACACGAAAAAACACACGTGCTTAGGCACATGCGTTTCCCTTATTTAATGAATCGAATTGTTAGTGGTGGAAGATATCTTTCACCGTTTGATGATTTAATCGCTCCAATAATCGTGAATACTACAACCATGACTAATATAATAGGTGTCGTAATAAAGCCGATGAGAACTACAATTAATATCGAAGAAACAAATGAATAGATTGAATACGAAATCGAGAAGTTTAGTACGTCAGCTAGTGCAGCACCCGTTTCTGGATCGTCGTCTTTCTTAACTGCCCATATAATTAACGGCGCAATGAATGCTGATACAAATAATGATAAGTACGATAGCATGACGATTTGTCCGTCAAACACAGGGCGTGTTTCATATGTGTATTCTGAATTACGTTCAAATTCATCCATTTAGATTACCTCCAGTAAATTCTTGATATGTAAATATACCCAGCTATCGAACAAATATAAACTTACTCTTTAATAAAAAGATAAAAAATTCGTCTCTCCACACAAAAAAACACGACTTAAAAAGCCGTGTCTCTTCTCATTATTCCGCTGGAATGACTGCACCGTCATAATTTCCGTCGATGAATTTTTTGATTTCTTCACTTTGTAATACTTCTACAAGTGATTTTAAGTTTTCGTTATCTTTGTCTGCGCTTCTTACAATTACAACGTTTACGTAGTCTGAGTCTGCCGCTTCAAGTTCGATTGCATCTTCTTTTGGTGATAATCCTGAGTCAATCGCGTAGTTTGCGTTGATAAAGAACACATCACCTTCGTTATTTTCGTATGCTTTGACCATGATTTCTGGTGCTGTTTTGTTGTCGAATACGAAGTTATGTGGGTTGTCTTCGATATCGTCGATTGTTGCTTCGATTGGGTCAACACCGTCTTTTAACGTAAGTAAACCGTGGTCGACGAAGAATTTAAGGATACGTCCTTCATCTGGCACGTTGTTTGAAAGCATAATTTTTGCTCCGTCTGGTAACTCTTCTAATGATTTATAATCGTTAGAATATACACCGATAGGCTCTAAGTGAACAGCTCCAATGTTTTCAAAGTCGAATCCTTCTTTTAATAAGTTGTTAAAGTATGGAATGTGTGCGAAGAATGTTGCATCTGCATCTTCACTGTCTAACATTTGGTTTGGTGTGTTGTAGTCGTTCACGACTTTAATGTCGAGATCGATTCCTTTTTCTTCTAATAATGGTTTTGCTTCTTCTAAAATTTCAGCGTGTGGTACTGGTGTCGCAACGACTGTTAATTTTTCGTTTGCTTCTTTTCCGCCACCACATGCAGCGAGTACTACTGTTAGTAATAATGTAAATGCAAATAATATTCTTTTCATAAATAAGTCTCCTCTTATCTTTTGTCGACTGCTTTTGATACAGTGTCTCCTATAATTTGAATGATAAAAACGATAATTAAAACAACGATTGTCGCAACGAGTGTCACGTCTGGTTGATTTCTCGTAAATCCGACCATGTATGCTAGACTTCCAAGACCTCCTGCTCCAATAACACCAGCCACTGCAGTTGAACCGACGAGCATAATCGCCGTTACTGTAATCCCTGAAATGAGTGCTGGAAGTGATTCAGGGAGTAACACTTTCCAAATAATTTCAGTTTGCGTTGCACCCATCGACTCAGCAGCTTCAATGACGCCTTTGTCGACTTCTTTTAACGCGATCTCAACGAGTCTCGCATAAAACGGAGACGAGCCGATTATTAACGCGGGCATCGCTCCCCATACTCCCATCATCGTTCCCATAATTGCTTTTGTGAACGGTATGAGTAATATGATTAAAATGATAAACGGAATGGCACGAAATAGGTTAACGACAAATGATGTCGCACCGTACACTGGTTTAGAGGCAATCGCCTTACCTTTTGATGATTGAAATAAAATGACACCGAGTATAATTCCTATGACGAATGAAAATAGCGTCGCGATTCCTGTCATTGTCAGCGTTTCTATCGTCGCTTCGATTAGTGCATCGATTTTGACGTGTTCAAATCGGAACATTTCTTTTATATCGTTCATTTGATGACCTCCACTGACACATTTTCACGTTCAAACTGCTCAATAATTTTAGTTAACGTCTCACCTTGAACTTCAGTCGCAACGTATAGATGACCGTATGATTCGTCGTTTGTTTGTTTAATATTTCCTGATAAGACGTTCATGTCTAAATCATACGTTTTAATCACTTGAGAGACGATTGGGCTGTTTGCTTTCGTACCGACAAATCCGAGTTTTAATACTGTCGAATTTGGGAAACTTTCTTTAATCGCTTTAATTTGAACGTCGACGTCTTCATCGTCTAAATCATCTTGTACAAATCGTTTTGTAACTGATGATTTTGGATTTTGGAACAATTCGATAATCGGTGCAACTTCGATGACTTTACCATTTTCCATGACGGCTGCACGGTCGCAAATTTTACGAATCACTTGCATCTCGTGTGTGATCATGACGATTGTTAACCCTAGCTCTTCGCGAATTTTTACGAGTAAATCGAGTATTTCATCTGTCGTTTGTGGGTCTAAAGCACTCGTCGCTTCGTCACATAATAAAACTTCCGGATGATTGCTAAGTGCTCTTGCGATACCGACACGCTGCTTTTGACCGCCGGATAATTCACTTGGATAGTTATGTTCTCTACCTTCTAAACCGACAAGATGAATTAACTCCGTCACACGAGCGTCCATTTCACTCTTTGATACACCTGCGATTTCAAGGGGGAGGCGAATGTTTTCATAGACTGTGCGGGACCATAACAAGTTAAAATGTTGGAAAATCATCGACACTTTTTGGCGCTTTTTACGTAATGCTTTTTTTGAAAGGGTGTTTATCGTGTCTCCACCGATTACAACGTCTCCACTTGAAAGTGTTTCTAAACCGTTAAGCATTCGGATTAGCGTAGACTTTCCAGCCCCGGAGTATCCGATAATACCGAAAATTTCTCCTTTTTCGATATGTAACGACACATCATCTACCGCATGGACGGTTTTCTTTTTCCCTTTAAAAACTTTAGTGACATTTTTAATATCAATCATCGCTTTGCCTCCAGTTATATCCGCTTAATAATTCTTTTTCACTTGAAGAAAATAAAAAATGCTTACTCAAAAATGAGTAAGCATAAATAACGTTCGCTTTCTCATCTTCGAATGATCTTGATCATTCAGTGAATTAGCACCTTGTCTATTTAGACGGTTGCCGTGGCTTCCTTGGGCACTTCCCTCCACCACTCTGGATAAGAATTATTAAGTTTGATTTATTGTAGCACTACGAATTTTCGTTGTCAACGTACTTTTTAAATATTTCGACAATTTTAGTCACCGACTCAAACGCGTACACTTCTTCTTGTAGTTTACCGCCTTTAAAGATTAACAGCGCTGGTACGCTGTGAATTTTATATTGCTGAATAAAAGCCTCGTAATAGTTTAAATCAATCTTTGTGACGTTAACGTCTATGATTTTTGTTGCGATATTTAAAAACGACTCTGCGAGTTTACACGTCGCACACATTGGCGTATACCCGTAGATCACTTCAACGCCGCTTCGTTTTATGATAGATGTTAGTTCTTCTTCTGTAATTTTTTGTTTCATTTTTTAAATCCTTTGAAAGAAAAAACTCTAGACATCGTCTAGAGTTCTTACATAAATTATTGTCCTGTCATTTCGTCGTAAGCTGCTGCATCCATTAACTCATCAAGTTCTGACGCGTCTCTAAGCTTAACTTTTAACATCCAAGCTTCTTCGTATGGTGATTCGTTTACTAACTCAGGGCTATCCTCAAGCTCCTCGTTCACTTCAAGTACTTCACCAGAAACCGGTGCATATAATTCAGATACTGTTTTTACAGATTCTACTGAACCGAAGTCGTCACCTTTTGCGATTTCGTCTCCTTCTTCAGGAAGTTCAACGAAAACGATGTCTCCTAATTCAGACTGTGCGAACTCAGTAATACCAATAGTTACTGTATCTCCGTCAACTTTTACCCACTCATGATCTTCTGAATACTTTAAGTTGTTTGGTGTTGCCAAAACAAAAACCCCCTAGTTATGAATAATTAATAATTGTATTATCTCATATAACTATAATATAAACAAATTAAAATATAGTATTAATTATTTAAAACTGCGTCGTATTCTTCTTCCTTAAATCCTAATATGACCGCACTCTCTGTAACGAGCATCGGACGCTTAATGAGCATACCGTCACTCGATAATAATTTAATTTTTTCATCGAATGACATCGTATCTAACTTTTCTTTTAAACCGAGATCTTTAAATACTTTGCCGCGCTTATTGAAAAAGTCATCAATTTCGTAATTATCTGCTTTACTAACGATGTCTTTTAATTCGTATTCTGATGGTGGTTCCTCTACCATATCAATGACTTCTAAATTGATTCCTTTATCTTCTATATACTTTTTACCTTTACGACATGTTGAACATTTTTTATACTCGTAATATTTATTCATTATGCTGATATACCTCTCTTAGCATTTTTATTTCCACTTGGCCGGGTGCTTGTGGCGTCTTTAAACATCCGTAAGTGAACGCTGAATTGTACGGTGCTTTTGCGACGCGTGTTATTTTACCCCTTTCCCCCATCGCGATGATAATAATCATATTTCCGTACTTTTCTTTATTTTGTTTTAACAATTCAAAGAGTAATTCGACGTCTTCATTATTTGTTGGCATATACGCGACTTTACAATAGTCCGCAAATGATTCATACATTCCATCGATAATCGACTGTATTGTTTTTTTATTTGGCGTTTTTAGAAAATCATGATGACTAAACAGTACATCGATACTACGAGATTTGACGTGTGAAATAAACGCAGCCTCTCTATAACTATTGTACTGAATATCTAAAATATCAAACGGTGCATGCGTTGAAATGTATTTAATATGTGACACATACGCGTCATCGCTACCAAAGCCACCTTCATTTTCCGTACGATATGTATATAAAATACGCTTATTTAACTCTCTTAAACCATATAATGCGTCGATGATTTCTTCATCGTCTTCAAAATAATCGCCACGAAATTCTAAAATATCGAAATCGTCTCGTGCGTGATGTAAGTCCTCTAACTCTTGTTGAAGTTCCGTCAAATTACGGCTACTTAACGTGACGACAATCTCTGTCATACTACCACTCTCATTTGTTTCTCATTTAAAAGAATGATACCATATTTTTAAACATTTAACGATAGGAGACACTATGAAAAAATTACTGTTAAGCACTGTTCTAATCGTATTTATTGCAGGTTGTAGTACAGATAACGAAAATGATGTTACAAAAGAGTCAACCAACGATACGACAGAAAAAACTGAAGTAAAAGAAGTGAAAGTATCGCCTGAAAAGGAAATTGAAAATGATACGCGTAACGATATCGGGAAAATCGTCACAATCGACGGCATCGACTTCACTGTGAAATCGAGTCAATTAACAGATGAAAGAATCGAAGATCATTTTGAATCGTTTGAATATGTATTAGAGCTTGAAGTGTATTATAAAAACAATACAGACAAAAACTTCCCAGCAGGACGTGACGTCTCAGTACAAGTGAATGATAAAGAAGCGACGTACTATGATTTAGACAGCTCGATATTACAAGAAATCGCACCTGGTGAAGAAATTACTGGAAAAGTCTATTACGCGTTTAACGGAACGCCAGAAGTCGTTACTGCGAAATTTGCACCACTATTAAATACTGCAGGAGATTTCGAAGAGTTTAACGCATACCCTGAATTAGATTTATAAACAAAAAAGTCAGCAATCCAAAGATTGCTGACTTTTATTATATATTACTATATAAATTTTAAATTATTGAACAGCAACGTTTGTTGCTTGTGGTCCACGATCGCCTTCAACGATTTCGAACTCAACGTTTTGTCCTTCTTCTAAAGTTTTGTAACCTTCACCAACAATACCTGAGAAGTGTACGAATACGTCGTCTCCGTCTTCTCTCTCGATGAATCCAAAACCTTTTTCTGCGTTAAACCATTTAACTGTACCGTTATTCATAATAGAATACCCCCGTAATAAATATAATATGTGTAAAACATTCAAACTTCTACGAGTGAATCTATTAAATAACACTACATCTCATTTGAATAATTATTACCATATCCTAACTATACAGAACATCTGTACGAATGTAAAGAAGTATTTTTAGGAGGCGCTTTATAAGAAAAATAATAAAATTAACTGTAACAGTTTAAGCATATTTTAAAAGCACACTTTATAAAAAAGCAAAGTCTTCTAAACAATCATTCAATAGTTTCATCCATTTTTTCCGCACGATTTAAGAATTCATTAATATTAATAGGTGGCAGAATAATTGGACGTCTATTCCCCTTAGACGTAACATCAGAAATTATTGATCTAAGATATGGAAAAAGTATAGATACAGCATTTGGTACTAAATTTAATTCTGCAGACTTGCTTTGCTCAAAAACTCCAATGACAATACATTTCAAATAGATATTATTTTTTGAAAGATTTGAATCTCCTAATTCCAACCCTAATTTAATGATAAATCTAGAGTTATCTTCTTCTGAATGAATTACATTACAAATTAATCTGGGAGCGTTCTCGTCATCATCCATAACCTCTACTTCTGAGAGTACATTAATCTTATAAGTTATCTCTTCAATCTCATATTCAGAAAATTTTAATTCAGCTTTCATTATGCTATCAATCCCTGATTATAATAGTTAAACATTGATCCCTCTAATCGTAACTCATAAGTTTTTCTAGGTGTTATCTGATCAAAGGGAATGTTTATTGGTTCTTCTTCATGCATTTGGGAGTTAGTAATATCTTTAATTCTCGAAGAAACATCGATACGTTCTAAATCTATATCTAAAATGAAAAAATCGTTGTCACTAAGATTTAAAATATCTATTAAGTGTTTTCTAATTTTTTCTTCACTCAAGTTAATATTATCTCTGTTTATATAATCCTTTAAATTAATACCCATTGCTAGCACCTCCATTAATTAATAGGGCAACATATTATTTTCCTTGAAATGGTACTATAATTTCTAATACAAATCTCTTTACCGTTAGGAATATTTGATCTTTTTCTATCTTTTATATGATTAAACTGAGTATACGTTTCACATGCAATCGCATCAACATTGATATTATATTCATTAATCATCATCTCGATTATTAAACCATCAAAATTACCACGATGGTAGGTATTATTTTTACATAATCGTTGTAACTCTGTGATAATTTTATTTTCGTTTTCTTCATAAAAATCGTTAAATATAACTTGATTTTCAAACTCATCTAGATTTAATACTTTATCGGGGTTAATATTGGCTTCAATTTTAACGACGACCTTTTGCTTATAATCAGGTTTCCATCTATTAAGGTAATTAATAGCATTGTTATATGGTTCTAAAACATCATCTCGTCGCATAACATATAGATAAAGACCGAATCCTAAATCTGGAGGTAAAAATTTTCTATTAGGTTCCATAGGTTGAGCCTGTGTCAATTTTTCAATTTTAGTAGAGTCTGTCCCATGACATCCCCAAAGTTTAAAATCATCTATTATCATTACATCACTCATTTGTGTTTTACTGCTATTTATAATTATGCTTATTCTAAAAACGTAAGTCAATTAAAATCATTTACACATAAGTTCTAGATTTAATTAATGTGACTAAACGCGAGGGTTTTTCTATATTGTAAGCACCCTTTTATTCCTTATAGTGTTTTTATAATTTCAATACTAAAAAAATTGAATTATTATTCGAGTCTTTTTATCTCAGTCATCAAGTTTATTTGTCAACATTTTTCTAAATTGCTGTTGATAATTAATAAATCTATTCACACAAAAAATACGGGACTTGTTTTCATAATAAAATGAAAACGCCCGTATACGCCCCGTGAATGACGGTAAACATTGATATGACAATGTTTGTATATGGAGACGGCGGGAGTTGAACCCGCGTCCAAGGATCTTGCTACACTTCTTTCTACGTGTGTAGTTCTCAATTAATGTTTCGCATGAACGCCGGAAGAGAACGTTCCACAATTCATGCTAGTCTGATTAAGTTCTTCTAGAAGTCTGCAGACGGAAGACTTCTAGTAAATCTTGCTAAAGAGCGGCTATCTTGTTATTTAAAGAATAATCTATAAATCCAAATATTATTCTCCGAATGCCACTTTATTTCAAACGTTAAACATATCGTTTATCGTTTATTTAGTTTACGACCATTTTAATACCTATCCTTCTTAATATAATTCTCGTATTCTACCATCATTCAACATCGTACTATTAATGATTTGCTCAAAACCAAAAATCTATGATTAAATTATATTTGAAACGACAATACCATATTTTATTTGAATCATTAATAACTACTTTAATTACAGAACATCTGTACGAATGTAAAGAAGTATATTCAGAAATCGAAAGTTTGTATAATGAGATGCTTTCACTTGTAGAACCATCTCCACTTTCTTCTTTAAATTGTTTTTCCTCTGAATAGTAAATACAAGAAGTATGGTCCTCCGATGAGTGACACGACAATTCCAACTGGAATGATGAGCGGTTCAGCGATAGTCTTACCGACAAAATCAGCAAAACTTAAAAGAAACGCACCGATTAATAGAGTTCCCACAAATATAATTTTCATATCAATTTTAAACATCATGCGTGCAATGTGTGGTGCAATGAGTCCAATAAATGAAATCGACCCCGCAACACTCACACTGATACTCGATAGTAGTGCTGCTAAAACAATTAAAATAATCTTCTCACGTGTGACATGCATACCTAGTGTTGTGAGCATATCGTCATCAAGTGACATCATCGACATCTCGCGTACTCTAAACAGCGTAATTATCATGATGATTACAATATATGGAATCGTCACAATAACAAATTCCCATGAGTCTCCCCAAATATTCCCTGCAAAGAATCGGTTTAACATGTCCATTTGTGTGTTATCAAACATCGACGTAAATACATACACAAATCCTGTGACACCGAGTGCCGTCGCAATTCCGATTAAAATAAACGTGTTGCTTGAGAATTTACCACCAACAAACGATAACGCGAAAACGAGTAGCACTGTAAGTAATCCACCAATGAAACTCATTAGTGGTAGTGTGTATAAATGGTTCACACCACTATTTCCAGCAACGAAGGCAATAAATAATACCACTCCAAATCCACTACCTGCGTTCACACCTATAATCCCTGGATCTGATAATGGATTTTTCGAAACGACTTGTAAGATAAGCCCAGATAACGCAAGCGCTGCACCACATACGAGCGTGATGATGAGTCTCGGCATTCTAAATTTATAAAATACAAGTGCGACTTTGCTAGTTGCCTGCCCCGTCATTAAGTTCCAAATGTCTATGAGTGACATCTTAAACGTACCTGTCGTTAAGGTGAGTACGATTGTTACAAAAATTAGTATAACAAGAATTAAAATCTTAACACTATTACGCATACGTATGCCCCCTTCTTCTAATGATATAGATAAAGAACGGGAGGCCAATCATTGCGATAACAGCATTCACTGGCATTTCGTTAAACATTCTTGCAAACATATCTGCTAAAACGAAGAATACGCCACCTAAAATTGCTGTAAAAATAAGTGCTTTTTTATGCAAGTGCCCAACAATCATCTTAACAATATGTGGTACAAGCATTCCTAAGAAAATAATATTTCCAACGAGTGCGACTGAAATCGCTGCAAGCATAATCGCAATAAACAAACTCACAAATTTATAGATGCGCTGATTCTGTCCAATAGAATGCGCAACGTCATCGGATAATAGTAGCACATCTAATTCTCGTGACATCAAAATCAATATGAGGATTAAAACAATCGCAACGGGCGTCACCATTAAAACATTCGACAATGTCTGACCCGCTGCCCCACCTGACGTAAAAAACATCGCGAACTGTCCAAGTCCATTTGTGATGACAATAAAATTCGTTAACGCGAGTAGTAGTAAAGAAATCCCCGCACCTGCTAAAACGAGTTTCACCGGTGAATTATAACGTGTCATCATTAATATAAATAAACCAACTAACGCGCCACCGATAAACCCACTGATGATAATTCCAACAAACGTAATTGTCGGAACAAGCACAACAACGAGCACAATCATAAGGTTAGCTCCTGCATTAACACCTAAAATACTCGGCTCACTTAAATCATTATGCGTCACCGTTTGCATAATTAATCCTGAAACACTGATCATCATGCCAACGAGAAAAGCAACTAAAATACGTGGTAGGCGAATCTCCATCAATGTTTGTGTCACTGAATCATTGGCATATGGGTGCATTAAACTGTTTAAAACGGTTTGAAAGGTGTAATGTTCGACTCCAATCATCATGGCTAAAAAGAATGAGGCGATCACCCCTATAAAAAGAGCACTCGCTAAAATATATGTTCTATTCATTGTGAATATCCTTTATTGTGTTACAGAATAAGTCATAAGCAGCGAGATAAGGTCTGCCGGTTACCCCATCAAATTCGATTCGACCATCAATGTTAAATACATTATTTAATACGTCGTTCGTCAGTACGTCCTCTGGCTTACCGTATGTCACGATTTCACCTTTTTGCATGACAATGATTTGATCTGAATAGCGAATCGCTTGGTTTAAATCATGTAATACCATGACTACGGTCTGGCCCGTCTTACGGTTTAACTCATGCACGATGTTCAGTGTTTCAAGCTGATGGTGAATGTCTAGGTATGTCGTCGGCTCATCAAGTAACAGTGTGTTTGTTCCTTGTGCGAGTAGGAAACTAATCCATACACGCTGTTGTTGACCTCCCGACAGTTCGCTCATCATTCGATTTTTAAAATCTATTGCGCCCGTTTCTTTTAACGCCCAGTCAATCATGTCAATGTCTCTTTGTTTTAATCCTTCAAAACGTTTTAAGTGTGCGTAGCGACTGTAAGTTAACAGGTCAATCACGCGTACATCATACTGTAATCTATTTTTTTGAGATAAAATCCCGACCATCTTCGCCATCTGCTTCGATTTTAAATCGCGGATTTTGATGTCGTCGATATACACTTCACCTTTATAAGGTAAAAGTTTTACGATAGACTTAAGCAACGTAGATTTACCGCAACCGTTTGGACCGATAATTGTCGTCACCTGTCCGCTCAAGATTTCCATGTTGATATCTTTTAGGATTCTCGTGTCCCCTACTTCATATACGATATTTTTTAGTTCTACCTTGCTCACAAAAACCACTTCCAAATGTTTATTTCGTTAATTGATCTACAATAAATTCAAGCTGATATTCGAGTGACAGTGGGTCGTTGAACAAGAATGTACTTGAATCAAACTCAACTACACGGTCATTTTTAACTGCGTCTAAGTTTTTCCATACACTTGTCGATTCGATTGCTTTGTTTGTTGTTGGATCTCCATCACCTAAAAAAATGAAATCTCCAGAATACTTTGCAACTTCTTCAGCTGAAATCTTTTTCCAACTAGTTTCTACAACATCTTTCTCGATTGTTTCAGGCACTTTCATTTCTAACCCTTGGTAAAGAATCTCTGTTCCACGACCCCAGTTTGTACCATAGACATAAATATCTTTAGAAAAAGCTTCTGCAACAGAAACACTTGTGTCTGTGCCAAGTTTGTCTTGTACTGTCTTTTTATTTTCAGCAAGTTTTGCTTCGAAATCTTCGACCCACTTGTTTGCTTGGTCTTCTTTACCTACAATCTTGCCAAGTTCTTTATGAACATCTAAATAATTCCACTTTACATAATCAAGCCCAATTGTAGGGGCTACTTCTTTTAATTCCTTAATATTCTCATCTGTGCTATAAGTGATAATTAAATCAGGATCTAAATTTAAGACTTGTTCAATATTTCCTTCTTCGATTAATTCAATATCTCCAACTTCTTTACTCAGAACTTCTGAATCTTGAACTAAATTGTGTACACCAACGATATTTGCATCAAGCTGTTTTAAGTTACCGAAGTAACCAAAACCCATCACAACAATACGCTTTGGATCTTTTGGTATATCGATTTCCTCACCATCGTCAGTAGTATATTTTACAGTTTCAGGTGTTTCTTCCTTCACTGCTTCGTCTGTGTTGTCCTCACCAGAACATGCCGCAAGTAGTACGACAAAAATTAAACTGAATAAAAATAAAATACGCTTCATTAAATTTCTCCTTTTTATCTAATTGATAATAATTCTCAATTAGATTATAATATGAGCAATGGTAAATGTACAATAGAAATGAGGCAAAAATATGAACAATACGGATTGTCTGATTGTAGGTGGGGGTCCATCGGGACTATTCGCAGCATTTTATGCAGGGCTACGAGGATTAGACGTAACAATTATAGAACATCAGGACCGACTTGGCGGAAAGCTGAAATTTTATTTAGATAAGATCGTGTGGGATATCGGCGGAGTTGAAGCAAATACTGCAGCAAATATTCGCGAATCCATGGTGAAGCAAGGACTTACATTTGACCCGACTGTTCATTTGAATGAATCGGTAATCAGTGTAAATAAAGAAAGAGATGTGTTTAAAGTAGAGACGACAAAGGGCACACATTACGCGAATACGGTAATTTTAGCGACTGGAGTCGGTGTCTTTAGTCCGGTAAAGCTTAATTTACCAGGTGCAGAAGACTTTGAGTATGATAATCTTCACTACTACATAGAAGAAACCAAACACTATAAAGATAAGCATGTGTTAATCTCCGGTGGTGGAAACTCCGCACTCGACTGGGCCGCACATCTTGCAGATGGTATTGCAGACGTCACACTCGTGTGTAGAAAAGATGAACTTAAAGGATACGAAGCGACAATTAAAGAGTTAGAGAAGAAAGATGTCCATATTATTAAGCAACGTACGATTGAAGAACTCCGTTCAAACAAAGATGGCACTATGATCGAACGCGTTGTTTTATCAGGTGGTGAAGAAATTGATGTCGATATCGTATTTGTGAATCACGGATACAAATCAGATAGCGCATTATTAGAATCATTAAAAGGTGACGTAAAAATGAACGAATATAATCAAATTTTAACCGAGGAAAGAGTAAAAACAGGTGTGGATGGACTATATGCAATCGGTGACCAAGTCCACTACGACAACCGCGTACATCTAATCGCGACGGGATATCCGGAAGCAAGTGAAGCAGTAAATTTCGCGAAGCATTATATCGATAAAGAAGAATTAGACGGAGCTATCGTATCCAGCCACAATGAAAAATTTGATGAATTAAATAAAGAAGTAAGACAGAATTTAGAATAATATAAATAATTAATATAAATTATTTTAAATTTTGAACGAAAATAAACAAGGAATGCCTCATAAAAGAGACATTCCTTGTTTTTTCATTGTGACTTGACGGGGGAGCTATTTTGTTATTTCAAACGATAAACACATGATTATTAGTTTACGACCATTTTAATACCTTCTGGTGTTTCTACTGTTTCGCTCGCAGCGTCTGGCACTAAAATGTTAAATGCTTTTAAGCCGTATGTGTTCATTGAATCGATTCTTGCTTTATTACTATGCCAGTTGTTCACTGCAATGTGGTGGTGATATTTATTTGAGCCTAAGAAATATGCGCTCATGACTTTAGTCGCGATTTCAAATCCGTAGTTACCATAGAATTCTGGATCAATCACCACGCCACCTTTCAAGTGCAAGTGCCCAATAATTGTACCTTCTGGCATACCTGACCACTCTTTATTACGACTTGATTCAATAATACCATCAAAATCTAAAGCTAGAGTATCCATTACCACTTGTCCTTTAGACCAAGACCATGTATCAGGATCTCTATCCACATATACTTCAATACCGTTTCCTTCTGGGTCAACAAGATACGTCGCTTCACTCACTAAGTGATCTCCACCTGATAGGGGAATCTGTCTATCAAACATGTATTTAATAAAACGACCGAGATCACTTCGGGTTGGTAGTAAAATTGCGATATGGAATAATCCCGCTTCGTTTGGTGAAGCCACTCTACCATTCTCTAAAACTTCAAAAGTGAATGTGTGCGTACTACTTTCAAAACCAGCAACGAAACCTACTTCACTTTCTTCAATTAATTTCATGCCTAAAATATTTATATAAAACTCTTTCATTTTACTTAAATCTCGAATGTTTAATGTGATATTTGTTACTTGAGCATTGTCCTTATGGAAGTTCATTTTAATACCTATCCTTCTTAATATGATTTCCGTATTCTACCATCATCCAACATCGTTCTATTAACGATTTGCTCAAAACAAAAAAGCCCTGATAAAACTGAGTTTGAATTACAATGCCACATTTTATTTTTACGATAGATAAATGAAATTTCGGGTGGAAACATGCGTGTATTTAAAAGTAAAGAAAAGATTCCAACCTCCGGAAGGCAGAAATTATTATACACATCCTTCTATAGAAATTATGTAGGAGTTTTTATGATTCCCGAAAAGCCACTGGTTTTGTTACGATAGAAATATAAGAAAAAGGAGAGGTTTTTGTGATCCGTAAAAAGGAACAAAAAGATAACAGAAAAGTCGCTGAACTTGTTTATATCATTTGGGAAGGTATGGATCTCGAAATAATTGAGAAATTTGATAAAAAAACTGTACTCGAAGCGTTTGAAATGTGTCTCAGTGACGAAGAATTTCGAAACTCAGAAAGAACCATTCACGTGTATGAGGTAGATGGAGATGTTGCAGGATTCGTTCTGAGCTATCCCGGCCATACCGAACACGAATTTAAACACGTGTGGGAGAAACTTGGACTGGACAAGAAATTTCATCCATATAGTCCACCACTTGAATTGAGAGAAGCACGTGACAATGAAATGTACATAGATAGCGTGGCAACGTTTAGTGAGTACCGCGGACAAGGTATCGCGACTAAGTTATTGAAGTATTTACTAGATAGTGAAGAAGCACGTCCTTTTGGACTCATTTGTGAGGTAGAGAATGAGAAGGCTTTAGGCCTTTATCTGAAGCTTGGGTTTAAAAAAGACGAGGTCCTCGAATTGTATGGGCAAGAGTATTATCATATGACTTATGTAAAGTAAGATTTTTCTTTAAAAAATCAAATTCAATAAAATATTATAAAATCAAACAGAGAGATAATGTCAATTGCTTTAGGCAGTTAGTTGTTATCTCTTTTGTTTTAAAGAAATTTAAAACAGCTAGGTGATAAATCACCTAGCACTTATAAACACAGAGCTTTAAGATAATAATTCATCAAGATACTCATCAGTTAATGTATATATCGTTGGTCTCTTTTTTACTACTTCCAATTGATCTTTAAATCTATCTAAAGCACTTAAGATTTTTCTTCTTTCGCAATCGTGTTCGTATGCTAATTCATTTACTGAAATTCTATTAGATTTGTTTTGAAAAATAGCACTTTGAGCCATTATAAAAAGAACAGAACGATCAAATTCTTTTTCTACTAATGCATCTAAATTATTACTTATCTTATTTATTTTGTCTATATCTTTTTCAAGTATAGCTATGACGTGTTCTTGTCCTTCAACGATCATTTCTAGCATAGCTTGTACAAAAAAAGTTGCCTCTGCCTTGTTCAATGGATGAGATGTTTCTGTAAAAGCCTTATAGTACTTACTCTTATGGTTATTTATAATAGTTGAGAATGTCACTGCAGAATAAACATCTAATTTTTTAGACAAAAACTTACATACAATATAACGCCCCATTCTTCCATTACCATCATAGAATGGATGAATATATTCAAATATATAATGCGAGAGCATTAATTTGTATAGATAAGGCATATCATCATTTCTAATGAAACTAATCATCTGTCCTAACATAGAAATGATTTTTGATTCTGACTTAACACCTCTGTGAATTTCTTTACCCCCACTATAAACACTTACAGAACCTTTTCTAAAAAGCTCACCATCTAGTCTATCCCCTTTTGAAATTTCAGATGAAACTAGTTCATCATAGATTGAACGAATATCTTCAATCTTAGTGATTTCTGACTCTTTCTCAATAAAATAATACAGTTTTACAAGACCAAACAATCTCTTTTTTGTGATACTACCTTTCTTTAAATCACTGTTTTTAATATCTTCTAACACCTCAGATATTTCTTTTTTTGTACTTCTAACATTTTCTACTTCGTTTGTACTTTGTATTTCATTAATAAGTAGATTGGTATAGAAACTTTGTTGTGATGCGCTCGGCAATCGATTTTTCAGAAGAGTAATTGTACGACTATTTTCAATGATTGCTTCATTTAAAGCTGCTAACTTGTGTGTGTTTACTAAAAACAAAGGAAAAGATTCATTGTAAAAATTCCCATTTCTAATCGGCTTTATTTCTATTTCTGTGAGATAGGCACTTAATTGATTTAATCTATTTTGGTACTCTACTTCGTGATTTTCACTGTTCATATGAAACACTTTGTTTAGTGGATAATATTTGCTCATTTTCTTCACCTTAATTACCTTTTTTGAGATTTTGGTATTTTATAAGTAGTGATATGAATTATATACTATTTTGACTAAAACTCAAGAAAAATTATTTACCTCACACATGAAGAAGCATAATAATGATTGTTTTTAATTATTTAAATAGAATATAATTCAAGTAGCCTATTTGAGGAGTTGGTGTCTATGAGTTACATCGCTTGGTTAATTGTATTTTGTGAAATCGCCTTTTGGGTAGTAATTGCCATAGGGTTAGTGTTTAGATATATTTTTAGAAAAGAAAAGTTAGGTTTTATATTTTTAGCAATGACACCAGTGATTGATGTGGTGCTTTTGATAGTGACGACGTTTGATTTGATGAACGGAGCAACAGCAGGATATCCACATGCGATAGCTGCCTTGTATATTGCTGTGTCACTAGTGTTTGGTAGAGATATGATCCGCTGGTTTGATGATCGATTTAGATATTATGTAATGAAGCAAGGAGAAAAGCCAGGGCAAATATTTGGATATGACTATGCAAAACTATATGCAAAGTCGTTCATGAAACACATTATTGCGTACGTAATAGGAACTGGATTACTTTATCTGATAAAAATACTCGTCCACAATAATGAAGAGACACAAGCATTAGATGGAGTAACGAACGTTTGGACGATTGTAATTGTAGTAGACTTGATTATCACAATTTCATTTTTTATTTGGCCAAAGAAAAAGAAGTAACAACTTATTAAAGTTGATACTTCTTTTGAATTTCATAATTAAACACTTGACACATATTTGACACTTGCTACTTTGAAACCCTAACCTATAAAGCTTTATATTCTGAGACCTCGGTTAAATAACACTCTGTTTTAATTGAAATGTTTATACTTTATGGTCCATCTGTTAACGTCCACACTAGTGTTGATTGATAACTACCTCTTTGAGCAGTCGCTGGATTTGTTTTTAATAAAATTCCTTCATCTTCATTAAAATTAAAGTGAAATTCATCTCCACTTTTTGTAGCATCAGACTTTTTACCGACTGTTTGTCTATTTACTTCCCCTTCAATCAGTTTAAAATCTTTATTTTTTACGAAGTAAAGTGCATTTTTAAGCTGATCAATTCCATTTGTATGTGTTAACGGTGTTTTACTATAGACACTTACTGAAAAATCACTTTTTTTAGTACTTCTCACTTTCACTTTATGAGGGTTACTCTTTCTTTTAATAATTGACTCTCCAACATTGGTGATTTTTGTGTCTTTAAATACAATATCTTCAACTGGTAGTAATTCTAAAATTGTACCTTCAACAATAACTTCAGCGCTTGGTATTTCATATTTATCAACTACTACAAAAAACTTAAGCTTGTCATCATCTTTTAAGTCACCTATTGGAATATTATTAAAAGTAAATTTGCCTGTATTGTCACTAGTCGTTTCATACACTTTATTTGTACGTGTATTAAGCATTTTAATTTTACGATTAGCTGTAGCAGTACCGGTAATCTTAGTACTTTCATCTGTAACAGGTTCATTCACTTTTATATTAACTTTAATATCTCCAATCATCCTTATTCTTTTCAAGGTAGATTTAAATTCTTGATTAAAATTTGGAGCAACTTTTTTAATCGATGAATCTGCATTAGTAGTATTTCCACTCATTGTAAATGAACCGTTTAACATATTTGTTTTATAATCCGGTGTTTTATTTTGAGTTGCATAGCCTTCCATACTTACATAGTTTACGTTAAAAGTTTTAAGCACATTTTCTGTAGGGAAAATCGGACCATTCATATTGTCAAAATCTACCACATTAGGATAATAGACATTGAGTGTCACCGCACTGTTAGTTGAGAATAAAGGTGCACTTGAATTACCAGTTTTACGAACGATTAGACTACCATGATCGTCCACTGTAATAGCTCCTATTCCTTGTGATGTCACTGGGCTATTCAAACTTTCTAAAATAATTTCTCCATCGTGATGCGCAGTAATGAAAAAGTCTTTATCATCACTGAATTGAACCGCATTTGAATTTAAAGATTTTAAAGATAAGCGACTGTTCGCACCTGATTCAACATATTTTTGATAATCCCCTCCTGAATATAATGCTACACCGTTATTCGCAGTAACATTTGCTACCGCATTTTCTCCGACTCTAATTCCATTTAGTTGTACATTCACTGTCTTATTTGATTGTGCATATAAACCTCCAAGTGCACCATTCACTGTGAAATTTGCTCCGTTATGAATTTCGTAAAATCTATAATATGCAGCGTAGCCTGCACTCGCGTTTATTGTGACATTACCATATACATGAAGTACACTTTCCCAACTTGCACCGATATGACTGCCATTAAAAGCAACATCTTTTAAACGAAGTTGGCTCGCATGGTTCGATCTAAACATACCTTCATTTTTATCTCGGTTGGTAGTAGATAAGTTTGAAAAGTTCATAACAGCTATCTCAGAAATACTCGTATTATAGAGCCTGCTAGTACCGATATTTAAAGAGTAACCATTACCGTCTAAAATTTTTTGATTATAATTTGAATAAATGTATTGATTCCTATCCGTAGAAATATCGTTTGTAAATAGTATCACTTCAACATTTCTAGCATATATCGCTTTATTGAATTCATCAGCTGTACTTACACATCTTACTTCACCAGTAACAGATTTCGAAATTACCGATCCAATCAAATTACTTTTTGATGTATTGTACTCCTCTGCTGTTGGGCATTTCCCTGCTTCAAACTGGCGTTCTGTTGTAGAACGCGTTGCTATTTTCTTTTCTTCTTTAGCGACTTCTAACTCATCTTCTTTATTACCATTGCTTTCAGATATGTCTGTTGCTTCTTTATCATCCTCGGTATCTTCTGTTTCGGTCTCTTCTTCATCGTATGATTCGTTTGATTCTTCAGTTGTTTCACATTGGTATATGTCGTCAAAGCTTTTCGTATTGTCTGCATCTATCTTATAATCTATGCTTAGAATATTGTTTTCACTAATGAGTTTTACTTTATCCTCATCCTCTAAAGCGGTAGATAAGGAAAAAAGATATTCTCCATCATTTACAATTGTTTCTTCTACAAATTGTTCATTAACATAAAGCTCAACCGGTTTTTCATTATTTCCAGTACCTTTAATAGTTTTAGAATCTACTATATCTACTGAATAATTAACATTACATGAATTTACTGCCGTCATTTCTGCCGCTTGTACGAGAGTTGCGGGCGTCATTAATAAAATACATAATATTAAGTTTAAATACTTTATCATATTAATTCACCCTACTTTTTCTTTCGTATTACCATGAGTATTAACAGTATTAATAAACCAAAAATAGTCATGCCTGCAATGATTAATGCAAATGTTTTCCAGTCAGTTTTTTCAACTTCTACAGCATTGTCATTCGCTTCTTTTGCAGTTTCTTCAGTAATTTCAAATTCTTTCTCGAATTCAAATGTTTCATTATCCGTTGTAATCGTTCCTTTATAAACATACTTACCTTTTTTTAATTTTTCATTATTAAAAGATATAGGATGATTAAATAAAGCATTTGGTGCGATTGAAAAGTTGTCATCTTTTCTTTCGTATAATGGTGTATCGTTCCCCTTCTTAAATACAGCACCCTCGATTTTTGAATTTGTCATTAGTAATGGTTGCTTATTGCTAAATTCAACATTTAAACCTGTTCTATTATTAATTAATCCAGGGTTAACACGATTTATTTCAATTTCTTCTTGCAATTTTTTATTACTATTTTTGTCATTTAGAACAACTGCAATTTCATACGCGTAGTTATTTTTAATTTGTACACCGGAAGAGTCTTCTTTTGAATCATCTATAAGTAAAAATCTTAAGCCACCTAAAATCGTGCCATCGAAATCTTTTTCTGGCATTTGAATAGAAAATTCTGCGATTGCCTTCTCATATGGCTCAATTTTTAACGTCGGTGTGAGTACATCTGTCATTTTAGTAAAATTATATTTTAAAGAGTTATCGAACTCTTTAATTGAACCATCGTAAACAAGTAATCCATTACTGTTTGTCGCTCCTTTATTTGCGCTAACTTTAACTTCGATTGGTTCATTTGAGTTATTAAATACTTCTACTTGTAATTTCTCTGTAGTATTTTTTTCAACTGCTAAATCAAAGTATGTCTTCTCAGAATCAACTTGACTGTCCGGTAAAATCGTACGTAAAGAATACGGAACTTCTTCACTTGCTAATGCTGTAGGTGCGATATTAAATAATAGTAGTATAGATAGCAATATCCATGTAATTCTTTTCATCATCAACTTCCTCTAAAGAAAAACCCCGAACTACTGTTCAGGGTTAAGATTTTCGCTTATATTACTGGTTACCAGGTCCATCATATAAAGTCCAAGTAATTGTAGATGTATGTTCACCTGCTGAAGCGGCACCTTGTGGAACATCTAAAGTTACTTTTTCGTTTGTTTCTCCGTCACCTTTTAGCCACTTAACAATCCATGTTCCAAGACCTTGTGCTGTTCCAATTTGTGCATTGTCTGAACGACCTTCAGCATTAACAACTGATGCACTGTCTCCACCAGTATTTAAAACGATATTATTGTTTACTAACGGTGGATTAACTCCTTGTACTGGAGAGGCTGCTTCACCATTTAAGAATGAAATAACTGCACCCTCTAAAGTGTTCGTACCGTTTTGAGTGAAATGAGAAGCTTGAGCACTTACACTCCAACCTTGTCCAGTACCACGACGATCGGAAACTTGAATATATGGTCTTTCACTAACCGACTCGTACTTAGCAGCTGCAGTTGAAATTTCGTGTGTACCAAAATCTATATTAGAAACAAAATCTAAAGATAATGGTCCTGTATTACCTGTAACATTACCATCTTCTGGAGTACCTGGCTGTAATGTTTCAGGGTCTAAAATTTCAGGTTCATCTTCAGGTGCTGTAAAATTAACCTTTGCCTCTGATTCCGCTTGCTGGTGTTGTGCTGCTAGCATTGGAGCTGCAACTAAAAAAGATGTCGCACTTAATGTGAGTGCTGATAATAATAATTTCTTTTTCAAATTTATTTCCTACTTTCTATATATCTTTAGTTTCTATCTAATCTAACAATAAAACTATACACTTATTCGAACTAAAAGTCGATATTTTAAAATAAAAAATGAGACTACTTTATAGCTTGTGAAGTAATCTCATTGATGTAAAAATATATGGAGACGGCGGGAGTTGAACCCGCGTCCAAGGATCTTGCTACACTTCTTTCTACGTGTGTAGTTCTCAATTAATGTTTCGCATGAACGCCGGAAGAGAACGTTCCACAATTCATGCTAGTCTGATTAAGTTCTTCTAGAAGTCTGCAGACGGAAGACTTCTAGTATATCTTGCTAAAGTTGAATCGTCTCAGTAGGTCACAAGAAAACGTACGAGACGATGTAGCTGAAATTATGCAGCTACGAGATTGTTAGTTTTGCCAGTTATTATAACTGAGTATCGTTCGTAACGAAGTCGAAACCTCCGACACGCTTAAAGTGCTCAATAACCCCTGTCGAATCCAGAACGTCCCCGTTTATTTGCGTAATGATTATTATATCATTATTCGCTTTTTCATTTCAAGTTATTGGTTTCTCTCTTTTAGCGCACGGTCGATGTCTCGTTTCATTTGTTTTTGTTTTAAGTCGTGACGCTTATCGTATTTCTTTTTACCTTTTGCGTATCCAATCAGCACTTTACATACTCCGTTTTTAATGTAGAGTCTAAGTGGAATGAGTGCATGACCTGGATTATGCAAATAACCGATCAGTCGGTCGATCTGCGCTTTATGGAGCAGTAACTTTCGTTGTCTTAACGGGTCGTGGTTAAATCTATTCCCTTCTTCGTAAGGGGCGACGTGCATGTTGTAGACGAACATTTCACCTTTAAAATCACGGCAAAATGCGTCTTGTAAACTAACAGATCCCTTACGAATCGATTTGATTTCAGTCCCTTTTAATACGATCCCCGCTTCAATCGTATCCTCAATGATATAATCATGACTTGCTTTTCTGTTTTGAGCGAGTACTTTTCCGTGATGTTTCTTCATATCATTTACTTCCTCTTTCTATTTCTTTTCGGCGCACTTTTATAGAATGGCTTTTTGCCTTTCGGTTTTTTCGTTTGGTCTCTCACTTTGTCTTTTTTACGACCATTAGAATCGATATATTTCGGTTTTTGCTTGTCTTTTTGTTCTTCTTTTACTTTTTTACGCGGTGTTATTCCAACGACTGTAAAATCGATTAAACGCTCTGCGATATTGACGTTTTCAACTTCGATTTCTACTTTATCGCCCATTCTAAAGACTTTCCCTGTGCGTTCACCGATTAACGCCATCATACGCTCGTTATAGTTATAATAGTCGTCACCTAAGTTGTTCATATGAACGAGTCCTTCGACTGTATTCGGTAGTTCAACGAACATACCGAAGTTCATGACGCCTGATATAACCCCTTCAAAGCGTTCTCCGATATGCTGCTGCATATACTCTGCTTTTTTGAGGTCGTTCGTATCGCGTTCAGCATCTACTGCTCGGCGTTCACGTTCAGATGAATGCGACGCAATTTCTGGTAACTTTTCTTTAAATTTTTGAATCGTTGCTGGACTCGTATCTTTTTCGATTAAATACGTACGAATTAATCTGTGTACCATTAAATCCGGATATCTACGAATCGGCGCTGTGTAGTGCGTGTAGAATTCTGTCGATAACCCGAAATGTCCGAGTGATTGATATGAATATTTCGCTTGTTGCATCGAACGTAACATCATCATCGAAATGACTGTATCTTCAGGGGTATCTTTTACTTCATCTAAAATTTCTTGTAACGCGTTTGGGTGAATTTTATTCCCTTTACCTTTCACGAAAATACCAAAGCTCGTTAAAATCTCGAAGAATTGACGAAGTTTATCTTCTTTTGGATCTTCGTGAATACGGTAAATAAACGGTAAATCGAGCCAGTGGAAGTTCTCAGCGATCGTCTCGTTCGATACGAGCATAAATTCTTCGATTAACTTCTCACCTTTACCGCGGTTACGTAAAACGATATCTTCAGGCGTGCCGTCACGTTGAACGATGATTTGTGCTTCGTTAAAGTCAAAGTCTAGCGCACCACGTTTATCTCGTTTACGGCGTAATATTTTAGCGAGTTCACCCGCATGGATAATCATGTCTGTAATTTCACCGTGTGAGATTTTTGTCGCTTCATCGTCTTCTTCTAATATTTTGTTAACTGCCGTGTATGTCGTACGTTTGTCCGACTGAATGACACTTTCAAAAATACGATGATTTACGACTGTTCCATTCATATCGATTTCCATCTGACACGTCATCGCAAGTCGCTCGACACCTTCATTTAACGAGCATATACCGTTTGATAATTTATGCGGCAACATCGGTATCACTCGGTCGACTAAATAAACACTCGTCGCTCGGTTATACGCTTCTTTATCGAGTGGTGTCCCTTCTTTTACGTAATGTGATACGTCCGCAATACTTACTGTCAACTCGTAGTTTCCGTTACTTAACTTTTCGACAGAAATCGCATCGTCTAAATCTTTTGCGTCTTCTCCGTCGATTGTAATCGTCATTTGCTTCGTTAAATCGACGCGACCTTTCTTTTCTTCTTCAAGCACGTGGTCTGGAATGTTTTCGACTTGTTCAAGTACGTCATCACTAAAGTCGATATCGATACCGTGACTATAAACGATAGATAAAATATCGACACCCGGATCATTTTCATGTCCGAGAATTTTTGTAATATGACCTTCTGGATTATCGGTGTTATTTTTTGGGAATTTCGTAATTTCAACGAGCACTTTATGACCGGAAACTGCACCTAAATTTTGCCCACTTGGGATAAAAATATCCGTATTATACGTAAGGGAATCCGGTACGACGAATCCGAATCCTTTTGACCCTTCATATTTACCGACGAGCTTTGTCACGTTATGTTCGATAATTTTTACGACGCGACCTTCATGATTCTCACCACGCATCGACTCTTCTATCGTACAGAGTACAGTGTCTCCGTCTAATGCGCCGTTAATTTCATTTGGTGGAATAAATACGTCATCTACTCCTTCTTCTTCCGGACGTAAAAACGCAAATCCACGCTTATGCATAGATAGCGTACCTTTAACGACTTTTGACGTTACAACTTTGACGTACTTATTTTTCTTTGTGCGACGTATAATATCCGACTCTTCAAGAGAGACTAAAGCTTTAATGAGTGCTTTAAAATCTTCTGCGTCGTGAATATCCAGTTCACTTTCAAACGCTTCAGTTGTCATCGGTGTATACGTATCACGATCAATTATTTCTAACACTTCGTCTTTAAAATCTCTCATGAATAAGTCCTCCTATAAATTACGGTTTAAAAACGCGTAATAATCTTCAAATAATTCTTCTTGGTCTTTGTCAATCGTTAAAACGTGACCAGAGTTTTCATAGTATTTTACTTCTTTATCGTCACTGCCGACTTCATCGATGATTATTTCAGCACTATTTATATCAATCACATCATCGAGTTTTCCTTGAGCGACAAATATTGGTTCTGTCACTTCTCCGAGGCGATCTCTCGTACTTCCTATAATCTTCTTAATATCTGTAAAAATCGATGCATCGGTGTAACTTTCTAACTCTCTTTTAATTTGCCCGTCTTCTTTATGTTCAAAACGTTTTTTAAACATCTCAGCGTATATTTTAAAGTTATTAAGTAATTCACTTTCCGTTTTTAGCGTCATAGGCGAACAAATCGTCGCTACCGCTTCAACGTCTCGGTCCATCGATAACTTTAACGCAAGCACGCCACCAATCGA
The DNA here is from genome assembly GCF_001815515.1 of Nosocomiicoccus sp. HMSC059G07. Classification (NCBI taxonomy): domain Bacteria; kingdom Bacillati; phylum Bacillota; class Bacilli; order Caryophanales; family Staphylococcaceae; genus Nosocomiicoccus; species Nosocomiicoccus sp. HMSC059G07. The sequence continues at coordinate 51,599 of NZ_KV820788.1, read as the reverse complement.
TAGACCAACGACAAATACTTTGTCATACGATTCTTTTAACTCGTCATACTTATCAATTGCTTGTTTATACCACACATATGGTGAGGATTTTAATATGTTTTCTGGGCTTTCAGTATGCCCTTCATAGTTAAATGCGTAGCTCGGAACTTCATTTTTTTCTAAAAATCTTCCGAGTTGTCGCACGTCTGACGTATTTCCTGTAAATCCATGAAGTAAAAGTACCGCATAGTCTTTCGTACTTTCACTAAACGCAAAATTTCCAGGCATTCTTACTTTCATTCGTACCACTCCTTACATCTATTGTACGAGATATATAATAGAAGATAAAGAACGACGAAAACAATAAAACGCCGAGGTGATTAAACACCCCGGCGTGTAGTATTAACTGACATATGTTAATAGAATCATTATTAAAAAGAACATGACAGATAAAACGACTGTCGTTCTGTGTAATATTAAATCCATACCTCTTGCTTTTTGTTTACCAAAGAGCTGTTCTGCACCACCACTTATTGCTCCTGATAGTCCAGCACTCTTACCTGACTGGAGTAAAACGACCGCGATAAGTGAAATGCACACAATGATCAGTAATACGATTAAAGCTGTATACATCGCGTGTTCCCCCTACTTGCTATATCGTTACATATTATATCAGTATTCGATACCGTAATCAACTACATAATTAGCGTAAGTTAAAGAACGCATCCTTACCTTTGTAAATGGCAGTTTCATATAATTCGTCTTCGATTCTTAGTAACTGATTGTATTTCGCAACGCGGTCTGTACGTGACGGTGCCCCTGTTTTAATTTGACCTGCGTTTACTGCTACAGCGATGTCTGCAATTGTCGTATCTTCTGTTTCACCTGAACGGTGTGAAATGACTGATGTGTATCCTGCACGTGCTGCCATTTCGATAGCTTCGAATGTTTCAGTTAACGTACCGATTTGGTTTACTTTAATTAAAATAGAGTTACCGACGCCTTCTTCGATACCTTTTTCAAGTTTTTCAGTGTTCGTAACGAATAGGTCATCCCCAACAAGTTGTACTTTAGAGCCTAATTTTTCTGTTAACTCTTTATGGCCGTCCCAGTCGTTTTCATCTAACCCGTCTTCAATCGAAATGATCGGATATTTATCGCATAACTGAATGTACCAATCCACAAGTTCTGAAGCTGTGAATGATTTACCTTCACCTTTTAACTCGTATGTTTTTGTTTCTGCATTGTAAAACTCACTAGAAGCAACGTCCATCGCAAGTACGATATCTTCACCTGGTGTAAATCCTGCACTTTTAATTGCTGTAATTAACGTTTCAAGTGCTTCTTCGTTTGAGTCTAAGTTCGGTGCAAATCCACCTTCGTCACCAACTGCTGTTTGAAGACCTTTATCTTGTAACACTTTCTTTAACTCGTGGAATACTTCCGTACCCATTTGTAAAGCTTTTTTAAATGTTTTCGCACCAACTGGCATGATCATAAACTCTTGAATGTCGACGTTGTTGTCAGCATGTTCTCCGCCGTTGATGATGTTCATCATCGGTACTGGAAGTTCTGTTGCGTTAAATCCACCTAGATATTTGTATAGTGGTTGGCCTAAGTAGTTTGCTGCTGCATGTGCAGTTGCCATTGACACACCTAATATTGCGTTCGCACCGAGTTTTGCTTTATTTTTTGTACCATCTAATGCGATGAGTACTTTATCTAATGATACTTGCTCAAGTACTGAAAATTCGCCTTCGATAATTTCTGGAGCGATAATATCATTTACGTTTTCTACTGCTTGTTGTACACCTTTACCTAAATAACGGTCATCACCGTCGCGTAATTCAACTGCTTCATGTTCACCTGTTGATGCACCAGACGGAACGATTGCACGTCCAAATGCACCACTTTCCGTTAATACTTCAACTTCAACTGTTGGATTACCTCTTGAATCTAATACTTCACGCGCATAAATATCAATAATTTTAGGCATGGTTAATCTCCTTTTATTTTATAATTATTTATTGTAATAAAGTTTTACCCGTCATTTCTTTTGGTTGGTCTATACCTAATAAATCTAACACTGTCGGTGCTAAATCTGCAAGTCGACCACTCGTTACATTTACACCTTTTTTAGTAACGATGACCGGAACGTCGTTTGTCGTATGTGCGGTCATCGGTTCCCCGTTTAGTTGTACGACTTCGTCAGCGTTACCGTGGTCTGCAGTAATGACTGCAACACCACCTTGAGAGATAATCTCATCGACAATTTCACCAAGACATTCGTCAACTGTTTCCACTGCTTTAATTGTCGGTTCTAACATTCCGCTATGTCCGACCATATCTGGATTTGCGAAGTTTAAAATCATCATGTCTAAGTTGCCTTTTTTAAGACGATTAATCGCTTTGTCCTTTACTTCGTACGCACTCATCTCAGGTTTTAAGTCATACGTTGCGACTTTTGGCGAGTTCACGAGAATGCGTTCTTCGTTATTAAATTCTTCGTGACGGCCACCTGACATAAAGTACGTGACGTGTGGATACTTTTCAGTTTCTGCAATACGTAACTGACTCATTCCGGCATTTGAAACGACTTCACCGATCGTATTTACTAAATCTTCTTTTTCAAACACGATACTCGCGTCGATGCTATCATCATATTTCGTAAACGTCGTAAATTTTACGTTTTCAAATGGTTCGATTAAAAACTCATCAAAACCTTTTTCCGCAAACACTTCAGATAATTGAACCGCACGGTCTGGTCTAAAGTTATAAAAGATCATCGAATCGTTATCTTTTAAAAATCTTTCTTTTTGTCCGACGATAAACGGCGAAACAAACTCGTCGTAAATCTCAACCTCATACGCACGCTCTACACCGGTACGTGCCGTTTTAAACAATGGTCCTGCACCGTAGTGAATTGCGTCATGTGCCTTTTTAGTACGCTCATAACGTTTATCTCTATCCATTGCGTAGTAACGTCCTGAAATAGTTTTAAATTCACCTAAACCTATTCTTTCAAACTCTTCTTCAGCTCTATCAATATAATTTAATGCAGATTGCTGGTCCACGTCTCGTCCATCTAAAAATCCATGAACGTACGCTTTTTTTACACCTTTATCTTTTGCGAGTTTTAAAATCTCAAACATATGATCGTAATGGGAATGTACACCGCCATCTGAAAGTAGTCCCATCACATGGAGTGTGCTATCATTTTTTAACGCGTGGTCAATCGCGTTGTTTAAAGTTTGATTTTTATAAAATTCTTTAGACTCAATCGATTTATTAATACGCGTTAGACTTTGGTAAACGATACGTCCAGCACCAATATTTAAATGCCCGACTTCAGAGTTACCCATTTGACCTTTTGGTAGTCCAACGTCTTCTCCACAAGCGACTAATTTATTGTTCGGATATTCTTTTATATAACGATCAAAATTCGGCTTTTTTGCTTGCTTTACTGCGTTACCAAAAGTTTCTTCACGGCACGCGAAACCATCTAATATTATTAAACCAACTGGCTTACTCATTTTTAGCACCTTCTAATAGTGACACAAAACTTTCGACTTCTAGTGACGCACCACCGACAAGTGCACCGTCAATGTGAGGTTCACTCATATACTCTTTAACGTTTTCTGGTTTTACAGAACCACCATATTGAATACGTACCGCTTCACTCACGTCTTTATTAAATAATTTTTCAATTGTTTCACGAACAAGTTGACACATTAAATTTGCGTCTTCACTTGTCGCACTTTTACCTGTACCGATTGCCCAAATTGGTTCGTACGCAACGACAACTTTTTTAGCATCTGATTCACTGACACCTTTAAAAGCTGCTTCAATTTGAGTCGTAATTTTTTCAGTATACGTGTTGTTTTCACGCTCTTCTAACGTTTCACCACAACAAACAATTGGTATAACATCTTTTTCTAGTGCTTTTAACACTTTTTTATTGACGTCTTCATCTGTTTCATTAAACATTTCACGTCGTTCTGAGTGACCGATAATGACGTAGTCAACACCTAAATCACTTAAGCTATCTATAGATACTTCACCAGTAAATGCACCTTGATCTTCAAAGTGGCCATTTTCTGCACCTATACCAATACTTTCATTTGTTCCTTTGACGAGTCTATCGAGATGAATAAACGGCGCACAAATCGCCGCATCTACTCCACTCGGTAAATCTTTATTTAATAATTCTTTTAAAAATGCTTCTGCTTCACTAACTGTTTTGTGCATCTTCCAATTTCCTGCAATAAATGGTGTACGCATAACTATCTCCTTACTTATCATTTAATGCTTTAATTCCTGGTAATTCTTTACCTTCTAAAAATTCGAGTGACGCTCCGCCACCTGTAGAAATGTGTGAGAAGTCTTCTTCAAAGCCGAGCTGTTCAGCTGCTGTTGCAGAGTCTCCACCACCGATAATCGTAATTGCGTCTTCTAGCTTCGCAAGTGATTCACATACTTTAATCGTACCTTGTGCGAAATTAGACATTTCAAACACACCCATCGGTCCGTTCCATACGACTGTTTTCGCGTCCTTTAGAACTTCTTCAAACAATTCTACTGTTTTTGGACCAACGTCTAATGCCATTTCATCTGCTTCAATCTCTGAAGCGTCTCTTACAGCGTGCTCACTGTCGTTACTAAATTCTTTAGCTGCAACAACGTCAACTGGTAAGACGAGTTTATCTTTGCCTGTTTCAAGAAGAGATTTTGCGAGATCGAGTTTATCTTCTTCAACGAGTGACTTTCCAGTGTCATAGCCTTGAGCACGTAAAAACGTGTTCGCCATACCGCCACCAATTAAAATCTTATCTGCTTTTTCAAGTAAGCTTTCAATTACAGTAATCTTATCTGATACTTTTGCCCCACCTAAAATCGCAACGAGTGGGCGTTTAGGATTTAATACTGCTTCACCTAAGAAGTCGATTTCTTTTTCGATTAAAAATCCTGACACAGCAGGTAAATGTTCAGAAATCCCAACGTTTGAAGCGTGAGATCTATGTGCTGTTCCGAATGCGTCGTTAACAAACACATCCCCGAGTGACGCCCAATATTTACCGAGCTCTGGATCGTTTTTACTTTCTTTTTTACCGTCTAAATCTTCAAAGCGCGTGTTCTCTACGAGTAACACGTCTCCTTCGTTTAAGTCTTCAATCGAAGATTCTAATTCTTCACCGCGCGTCGCGTTGACAAAGAATACATCTTTATCTAACAGTTCGCTTAAACGTTTCGCAACTGGTAATAGCGATAACTCTTCTAAGTCTTCTTCTGTCTTTACACGTCCTAAATGTGAGAATAAGATGACTTTACCACCTGCGTCTATTGTGTATTGTATCGTCGGTAGTGCTGCTTTAATACGCTTGTCGTTCGTAATTTCACCGTCTTGTAACGGTACGTTAAAATCCGCACGTACGAGTACTGTCTTTCCTTTAAATTCTACATCCTTAATTGTCTGTTTCATTGAGATCCTCCAAATAAAAATATACACTCTCTTAATTATATCGTTATTTACATTTATTTTAAACGGTTAAGGGATGAATCACTGTTTCGCCCCTTCAACATATTCATGAATCGTAAAAAAGTCGATAATCCCCTCTTGTACGACTTCTTCTTCATGCATCACAACTGGTACCCGGATTAAAAATCGTTCATGTAACGTGTCGTCTGACGTAATATCGACTTCACTCACTTCAACGTCTTTAAATGATTCTAACGCTATATTTAATTGGAGCTTCGCATCTTCACATAGCTTACAGTTTGGTGACGTATATAATACGAGTTTCATCGGTTTGAGACCTTTCTTTTTATAATATTAAATAGTTCATACATCATTTCAGTTATGATGATTCCCATCGCAATTGATAATGCGATAAGTGCCGCTTGAAATCCTGAATCTAATGCAGCTAAATTATCATTTTCTACGACGGCACGTACGGATTCGTACGCTTTACCTCCAGGAACTAACGGTATAAGTCCACACGTTACAAATACGATAAGTGGCGCTTGTAGTCGTTTCGTAAAGAATATCGCTGTACTCGTCATCGTAATAGCCGCAACGAAGTTTGAAATGAGTGGTTCAATCCCTATCGTCTGACTTAAAAAGTAATACATCACCCAACCGAGCGCCCCTGTTATTCCGCTCGCGGCGAGGTGACGTCTCGGTATGTTAAAGATAATTCCGAAACTAAATGACGCAAAGAAACTTAATAAAAATTGTGCGAGAAACACCATACTCATTTCACCTCCTATAATATGAGAAACACCGTTCCAACACCGGCACCGATCGCAATAGCAGTGAGTCCCGCTTCAATGCCTTTCATCGTCCCTGCTAAAAAGTGTCCGCGTATTAATTCACGCAGTGCATTAGTAATTGGCACCCCAGGCACAAGAGGCATCACTGAAGCGATAATAATCGTATCGATGTTTACTCCGAAACTATAGCGCACGTAAACAAGCGCAAATAATGCGATTAAAAACGCCGCAAGTATTTCTGTAAAAAACTTAATTTTTGTATAACGCTGAATCCATTCAGTGACGAATACACCTAAAGCACCTGCAAATAACGTTATCGGTAAGTCTTTAATCGATCCGTTAAACATAAATAAAAACATAGACGCAGCAACCCCACCGAATAAGACGACCATCCATAATGGGAATGTACGTGAAGCGCTAATATCATCGAGCGCACTTTTCGCTTGTTGAATCGTCATCCCATTTGTAATTATTTGTCGTGATAATTCGTTTATATTGACGACTTTTTCTAAATTGTTGTTACGTGTTAAAATTCGGATTTGTTGAGATAATCCGTAGTCGTTCATCGACAATATAATTACAGTCGTTGCTACGAATACTTGAACGTTTTCAACCCCGTAATGTTTTGCGATACGCTCCATCGTGTCTTCGACTCGGTACGTCTCTGCACCATTTTCAAGTAACATTTTCCCTGCATTTAACGTCACAAAGAACACGTCACGCACGTACCTTAAACTGAGACTACTATCGGGGCGTTCGACTTCTTCTAATACGTCTAACATCGTGTCACCTCTTTTATATAAAAATAAAGCGTGATTCCACGCTTTATTGTAACTCTAGATTTTCTAAATACTTAGATTGTATGTCATAAAAACTTTCTGTATTTGGGATAAAGTACCATAACCCGTCTTCTAAAACGACATCTTCGCCTTCTAGTTGATACTTTTCAATATTGTTTTTCGCTCCGTAATAACGAAGTGCCATTAAACTAATTTCTCTAGAAGATAAATCTGTTCTAACGTTATCTCCTAACGTATCAAACACTGTGTTCATGTGAAGTAGACCGCTTGGACTTAACATTTTAGTTGCGAGTGACTCTAAGACGAGCTGTTGACGTTCTTGACGGCCATTATCCCCACCAGATCCTTCTTCGTATCTGCTTCGAATAAATTTAAGTGCCGTATCTCCGTCCATATGATACGTCTCACCTTCAACAAACTCGATACCTTTTACAGTAAATGTACCGTTGCTCTTCACTTTAACACCGCCGACACTATCAATTAACAATTTGACGCTATCCATATTCATCGCGACGTAATGATCAACTGGTGCACCCATAAAGTTCTCAACCGTATCAACAGCCATATCTGGCCCACCGTACGCATACGCATGGTTGATTTTTTCAACCGTTCCGTAACCAACGATTTCTGTTCGAGTGTCTCTAGGGATACTGACCATCATCGTCGTCTTTTTCTTCGGATTAATTGAAAGTAGCATAATCGCGTCACTACGTTCTCCGCCCGCTAGACCGCGTTCACTGTCTGAGTCCACTCCAAAAATGACGACTGAAATTGGATATCCAGACAAATGACTAACTGGACTATTTCGATACGATGACGTTTCACGATTTAAAGGTGCGTGTATATCATCGCTTAAACTAAATAACTTATATATAGAAAACACTGCAAATATTATCAGTAAAGCGAGTAAAACTAGTATAATTCGTTTAAAAGTTTTACGTTTTTTCTTAGGTTTTGATGGTTTTTTATCTTTAACTATAGGAGTCTCACGCTCTTCGTTTTTTAGACGATCGACTCTACTAAATTCTGACATAGTGTTGCCTCTTTCTATAAAAATCATCACTATTATAGCATGATTTTTAACGCGCTTATACTAAAGTGGTGCTATCTTGCTCCACCACCGCCGCCTCCGCCGGCACCCATGCCACCTCCCATTCCAGTAGCTCCACCCAAACCACTGGATGCTTGAGAACTACTAAATCCACCGCTGGATAGTCCTGTGTTTATATAGTTTGTCGTATTATTAAAGAGATAGAAGTAATTTGGGTAAAAATAATTCTCCTCAGATTTATTTAAATGATATTTTTTAAATCTTGATTCAATTTCATCTGTTACTCCAAGTAAATAAATATAAATGAGTTCTTCTGTTTGAATTTCATCATTTTTAACACGTTCTAACCATGTATTCTCATCTTCATTTTGTAAGTAATTACTATACTTAACGAAGTGTTCAATTAAGTCATGTCCCTTAGTGGTTGGTATTATAACTTCAAAAGGTACAAATGCTGCTGTTTCTTTTTCAATATTAATATATTCATTTTTCTTTAAATATTCTTTTGAGTAATCTTCGAGGTAATCTGCAACTTTAGAAACGTCTGTTGCATTCTTTTTAAACCACTTTTCTAGATTCTTTTTCGTAATTACTTTGTGATCATCCATCGCATTTAAAAACATCATCCATAATAATAACTCATAATCTCCATTATATGTTTCGTTTTTAATTTGCTTTAGCGCTTCTTCAAAATATTTACCGTATTCCTCTTTCACTGTCTCATAATCTTTTACAATAATTGAGGTATTTCTTTTATTTAATTTTTTGGAGTCATCTTCAAATTCAATTTCAATACGATTATCTCGATGCCATTTTATTAAATATGCAGATATAAACTGCTCAAAATACGCATAGTCTAAATGATTAAGTAAGTATGCGTACCCTGCATAATCGTTCATTTTTGACGGTGGTATTTTTGTTGATGAATTTTTTAAGTCCTTTTTAATTGTATACCCTGATTTAATATGACCACGTGATTTTTTCTTACGATTTGCGATCCATAATCCAGCAATCGTCCATAACCCAACAATACTTCCAAATAGAATCGCTAATCCTGAGAAAATTTTACCTGTAAGACTCATCTTCGGCCCAAGTGTTTCATTACTATCTAAATAATCCTCATTATAGTTTGAATTATGTAATGCCATACTTCTTTCTTCTTCTAACGTTTTGTCTTTATTAGCATTTGTATTAAATAATTTCGAATCAAATTGTAAAAGTACCGTTGCATAGTTACTACCATCCATAGCTTCACTAGATTTCCAAACGATGTTTCCATCTTTTAAATGCATATTTCCAACAATACCAAATCCGTAAAATCGAACGTTATCTTTAGTGAATGGTTCGTATGATGAAATAGTCATCGTCATTTCATCAGTCGGTAGTTCTGTAAATGTATTAAAATCCCAGTAAATAGACTGTCCATCTTTTAAATTTTTTACCATGTTAGTTAATGTATAGTGAACGGTATAATTCTTATCTCCATACTCTCCAATTCCCCATACTAAATCAAAACCATCATCAGTATTTAAAACACTATATTTACCAGCTTTTTCATCACGCTTCCAGTCAGAATCCCATTCTTTTACTTCTTTAAATCCGTCTACAGAAAAGTGTGTTAATTTAGCACCTTGCATATCGTCTTCATTAAACACTATATAATTTTCTGTACCATCATCCATATTTTGTTTTCGTTCTTCAGTCACTTCTACTGAACCGTCTTTTTTAATATCAATATGAATGTTGATATTATCAATTTCATTTGCATGTGCTTTAAAACTTATAGTTAAACTAAGTAAAACACTTAATAAAAATACGATATACTTCTTCATCACATTCCTCTTTCTAAAAAATTATTATTTATTTCTTTTGTCTTACTTATAATTGTAACAAAACTAATATACACAAAAAAGAAGGCGTTTCGCCTTCTTTATCGATTGTTTCGGTCATAATATCTGTGACTTTCTTTAGTTTCACGGTCATAAATGACGGACTGAATATTACCGAATTCATTCGGTGAACTAATTTTTCTAATCGGCGAATCGAGTTCATCAATATTACCCAGCAATTCAAATTGTGCAAAATCTTCGTAATAAATTTGATCGTTAGATTTAAATAATCTCCCTTGGTTGATGGCTGACTTTAATGTCATATCGTTATTAAAGTACTGAATGATAATTTGTGATATGACCGTAGGTATCATATTTCCACCTGGTGTACCGATACCGATATAGCCATCGTCATTCACAATAATTGTTGGACTCGTATATGATCTTGGTGTTTTGTTTGGTTCACCGAAGTTTGGACTCATCGGATCTTTTGAAAAATTGTCTAAAGAGTTATTTAAGTAAAATCCTAAACTACTATATTTACCTGATCCAAAATATCTATTTAACGTATTCGTTGCACTAATCATACGTCCTTCTTTGTCGACGACGACAAAGTGTGTGGTGTTGTTATTAATATTTTCTTCATATTCGACGCTCTCGACATCATTTAATTGATACAGTTCATTCTCAATATAGTATCTGTCTAAATACTGCATTCTATCACCGTCCATATCGCTCACGATATCTCGGTTAATCATCATAATATCTCTCGCGTTACTTACAGATTGTATAAAGTTATAAGACGCACCGTCTTGTTCACGTAGTATTTCATCGATTGCTAACGCTTGTAACGTAAACACTCCACCGAGCGGGCTACTCGGCGTGTATACTGTAGATCCTTGGTAGTCCATACTTAATACGTCACCTTTAGTCGCAGTATAATTCGTAAAATCTTCGACATTAAAACGCTCAAACTCTTCAGTCATACTCTCACCAAGCATTTCGTAAAATGCATCAGCGCCATATGCTTGAATGTATTGTAAAGTGTCTGCAAGTTCCGGTTGAGTGATTTTTTCACCACTAGCTACTGGTTCACCGTCTTTATAAAACGGACTGTCTAAGTCATTATATTCTTTATATAACGCGAGGTTTTGTGCAAATCTTGCATCGACTGTAATTCCGTCTTCAGCTAAAGGTATGACATAATCTAAAATCTCTGCCATTTCCATACTGCCATACTCTTTTTGTAAATAGTCCATTCCTCTAACGAGTCCAGGAATTCCGATTAAATCACCTTGCTCATATACGCTTGATGATATACTCTGATATTTGATTTCATCGGGTGCTTCCATTTGACCATCGTAATATAATAACGCTCCACCTCCGCCAAGTCCCGAAGCATACGGTTCGACGATAGCTAACGCAAACGCAACACCTATCGCAGCATCTGCAGCGTTCCCACCGTCTGCGATTATTTTTTGACCGACTTCGCTTGCTCGGTAGTCGCTTGACGTTACGGAATACGATTCATTCTTTTCATTTTTAAAACTGTCTTTTTCTAAAGAAATCATATCTCGATTATTTTTCACCATATATATTGCGACTGATGTCAGTAACAATAATATTAATGCAATTAAAGGAAAATATTTTTTCATTATAATAACCGCCACTTATTTAGTATAGTATTCGATAATTTTTCGTTCAGATTCACTTAACTGTTCATCATTTTGCTTAACAAACATCGCAATATACATTGAACAGACAACGACGATAAGTAAAATCCAAATGAGTACCTTTTTACTGTTCAAAATAAAACTCCCCATCCTTATATGAAGTGTGTGTCGGCATTTGTTGGAACAACGTTTTTTGCTCAAAGAAATTTAAATTGTTTTTAGTTAATGTGCCGTGTTTATATTGTACAGGTGTGATTTTAAATTGATTGCTTTCTATATCGTGCTGAACGACGATACTCTTTTTATAGTTTGAAATATAATCGTTTGACACTAAGTTTCCTAAACTATAAAAGATAACTGTATCGTTATATTTCTCAATTTCTTGAACGACGCTATTATTACCGATAATAATATCGACACCGGCGTCAGATAATGCGTGTGCAAGTTCTCTTTGTCTTGTAGTCACTTCACGTTCGTTTGGAATCCCCCAAGTGACACTCACTATGATTAAGTCACTATCACTATTTAACTGCTTAATTCTTGGTAAAAAGAAACTCGGTTCTAATTCATGGTTAATTTGTGGTATTTCACTAGATATGAATTTTGAACTCTTATCTACAAACGATAAAAACGATATTTTCTTTTCTCCAACATTATGTTCAACGACGTCTTCAAGACTTGGATTTTCTAATGATAGTCCGATATTTCTTTCGACATCGACGAGGTCAACGTATGGTACATTTTTGTTAAAAAATGTTAAATCCGTAAAGTAATTGTCTTGTATCTCATTAATTTGCTCATTCTTATTCTTTACTCGTTTGTCTAACACAATATTTGTAAATGATAATTCATTTTCTAATAAGGGACCCTGTAAACTTGTTAGAAAGTGCTCGGACTCAAATATGTCATTATATTCTTGTAAATATAAATTCCCCGTATAGAAAATAGTCGGACTGTCTTCTGTTTCAAAACTCTCTACTTCGATCGGTGTATATGTTCTATTCACAAAGTATATACTTATAACACTAATGACTAGCATTGCTAGTACAATTACTAAGTTAGAACGTTTATTATGTTTGATATATTTTAATATTTTTTCTTGAAGTGTTAGTTTTTTCATTATTAAATCACCTAACTATAGTAATACAACGTAGTTATACACATTTAATAGAGCATACGTTAAAAATGTAACGAATAGCGATGATGATAACGTAATGACTACACCTTGTCTTTGGATTGTATTTGCGATAATACCAGGGATGACCATACCTATCCCTGTAATTTCAATCATGTCATAGGGTATCGGCGCATATGGAAACGACGCATCAAATATAAATTTTAAGACCATTGCTGTTAAAATCATCGCTGAGAATTTTCTTCTACCATACAAAATAATGATCTTGCTGAGTACTTTGTCGACAATGATATATGTCAAACAACTAATAATTAGAATCGAAAATAACATGACTGGTTGGTCAAATATTAATGCGAGGTATCCTGGAACGACTAGCCCTGCTGGGCTTATACCAAACCTTTCCGCAAACAGTAAACTTAATAGTACCCCTGTAAACAGTGAAAAATAGAGTTCTGTACCAATCATTCTTTTAAATCCTCCATATACTGAATAATTGTTTTACCTGGTCCGTGAATGTTACCGACACAAAATAGTAGGACGTTTCTTGATATGTTTAATATCTCGTTTAATACGTCCTCATTGCTTTTACCTTCTAAATTAATATATGTCTCATTTCTATGTTTCATAAAATCGGTTACCATCTGTGTGGATTTTCCTGTACAAATGAGTGCATCAAACTGTACATTCGGTAAAAAGTCTTCAACGAATTGTCTAGTACGGTCCACTCTGTCCGATCTGCAATTCAGTAATAACACTTTCGACTCATACTCATATCCGGATGCTTCAATTTTCTTTAGTATTGCCATCGACGATGTCGGCTCATTCGCTGCGAATGCATTTACAAATATATTATTCGTACCATTTGACACGTAAGACACAATATCAACTGCTCCAGAGTCTGGAGGTGCTTTTAACATCCCTCTATAAGCGATATCGTCATCAATTCCGATTACTCTAGAAATACCGAGTGCAATCGCAACGTTTTCAGCGAATATTAAATACGGAAACTCCTTTAAATATTCTTCAGAAACATCTGACGGATCAGTAATAATCACTTCAGTATTTCTTTTCGCTGCTTCTTTTTTAAACAATTCTTCATAATGACCTTTCAGTACGACTAAGTGACCGTTATTCGGTATCGTTGCGACAAATGACTCTGCGACCTCATCTAACGTTGGACCTAATACGTCCATATGGTCCTCCATAACGTTCACAATCGCACCGACATTTGCTTTTAACAAGTCTTGCTGAAATACTTTCTGATAATCTGGGTTCACTGCCATGCACTCATTCACAATCGCTTTTGCACCAGACTTCACAGTTTTACTAATAATCTCTCTTTGTTCCCCTATATTCGCACCTTGCGGTTTACGTACAATCGGAACCTCTTCATTTTGATACCAATATAACAACCGTGCATCTGTACCTGTCGTTTTACCAACGACCTTATATCCTGCTTCTCTTAAAATACTATATGTCAAACGCGTTATCGTAGACTTCCCTCTCACACCGTTAATATTAATTCTAAGAGGTACTCTTTTTAAACGTCTATTATGTAAATATTTATCTAACATACCGA
>NZ_KV820788.1:9703-37183 GCF_001815515.1 Nosocomiicoccus sp. HMSC059G07 | reverse complement strand
AAAAAAATCACCTCTAGCTGTTATCCCCTAATTCTAGCAATCAAAGGTAAAGATAACGTAAATCTTATGTAAAGTTCGAAGAACATTACATAAAACAGCTAAAAGTGATCCACACAGTAATATTCAATTTAAAAAACGCCCCCGAAGGGAATCGAACCCCCAGTATGAGAACCGGAATCTCATGTGTTATCCATTACACCACGAGGGCAACAATTGTATTATAACATAGACAAGTATATCTTTTGACCTTGTTTGACTAATATGTTTTAATAAAATTACGATATGTATATACAGGGGGATTTTTTATGAACTTAATACCTACAGTAATTGAATCAACAAACCGCGGTGAACGTGCGTATGATATTTACTCTCGTTTATTAAAGGATAGAATTATTATGATCGGTAGTGCGATTGATGATAATGTCGCGAACTCTGTTGTGAGTCAGTTACTATTCTTACAAGCACAAGATGCTGAGAAGGATATTTACTTATATATTAACTCGCCAGGTGGTAGTGTAACTGCTGGTATGGCAATTTACGATACGATTCAACATATTAAGCCAGACGTACAGACAATTTGTATGGGCATGGCAGCGTCTATGGGTTCTTTCTTACTTGCTGCTGGTACTAAAGGTAAACGTTTTGCGTTACCTAATGCTGAAGTAATGATTCACCAACCATTAGGTGGTGCTCAAGGTCAAGCGACTGAAATTGAAATTGCTGCACGTCATATTTTAAACACACGTGAAAAGCTAAATAAGATTTTAGCTGAGCGTACTGGTCAACCTCTTGAACAAATTGAAAAAGACACAGATCGTGATAACTACTTAACAGCTGAAGAAGCTAAAGAGTATGGTTTAATCGATGATGTCTTACAACCAGAAAAAGTTAAGTAAGTATAAGGTAAAAGGGATTCAACTTTCGTTGAATCCCTTCTTTTATTTTATATTTGATTATTATATTTTATTTGTAATGATGATTAGTTGTATTTATCTAACACTTTTCTATTGATTATGTTAGATATATTGATTTATCTAACATATTTTAGTTGTTTTGGATCATTTTTGTTAGATATAATCTTTTATCTAACATATTTTCAGTTTGTACTCTGATATTTGTAAATAACACACGAGATTATCGCATTAACCCCCTACAACTTCACATCTTGCCCGCTTCTCAGCTTATCTGCGATCTCATCGATTTTACGTAGTCGATGGTTGACGCCGGATTTTGATATCGGTCCTGTTGAGATGCTTTCTCCGAGTTCTTTTAAACTCATATCATGGTTGTCTCTTCTTAAGTACGCAATTTCTCGTAATCGGTCTGGTAGTTTTTCTAATCCGATTTCTTGATCGATGTATTTGATGTTTTCTACTTGGCGCATCGCTGCGCTTATTGTTTTGTTTAAGTTTGCTGTTTCACAGTTGACGAGTCGGTTGACGGAGTTTCTCATATCTCTTAGTATTCTAACGTCTTCAAATTTTAGCATCGCTTGATGTCCGCCGACGAGTCCTAAGAAGTCTGAGATTTTCTCCGCTTCTTTTAAGTACGTAATGTACCCACGTTTTCTATCGATGACTTTTGCGTTAAGTTCGTATTCGTTCATTAGTTTCATGAGTGAGTAGGCATGTTCTTCATAGAGTGACGCGATTTCTAAATGATAGGATGATGTTTCTGGGTTGTTGACTGATCCTGCTGCTAAAAATGCGCCTCTTAAATAACTTCTTACGCATTCATCATCTGTGAGTGACGTCAGTTCGACGTCATGTATAATCTCCCCGTCACGCATGACGTTTAGGTCATCTAATATTTCTCTCGTGTTTTCTTTTACTCTACATATATAGACGTTATTTTTCTTTAACTGCATTTTTCTTCGAACGGCTAATTCTGGTTCGATTTTATATAATTCTTTAATGAGTCTAAATATACGTCTTGCGATTGCTGCATTTTCTGTTTGGATGTTGATGATCCATTTACCTTCTGATATTGCGATCGATCCGTTCATTTTTATAATTGCCGACAATTCTTCTTTACTACATTTTTCGTCCGCTTCTATTCGACACAGCTCACCTTTCATTTCTGAGGCAAACGACATATTGACTCACCTCTCTTTCAATATTCTATCGTTTCAAATAGTTCGAGTACAAGTTCATATATATTTTTAGCTAGTTGTATCGAGTCGTGTCTTAATATACCATCCTCTGTTTTTTGAACGATATTATCATATATATATACATTGATTCCTCGTTTTTCTAAATCCTCTTTATTGACAAATACTGCACACACGTCTTCTTTTTTATATCGCTGTGAGACGAGTTGCTTTGTATCTTCGTCACTTGCTAATACGTGTGTGATGACGTCTTTTCCAATATGTTTATGAATCGCATCGACACAGTCCCCTGCTGTCATCGATTTTGTTTCTCCCGGTTGTTCTACGAGATTACTAATATAAATCTGATTTGCATGGGATTCTTGTAGCGATTTTTTTATACTCGTCGGTAAGACGTTTGGGATAATACTCGTATATAAACTTCCCGGACCATATATAATAAAGTCCGCGTTTTGAATCGCTTCGATTGCCGTATTCGAACCTTCGATTCCCGATGGGCTTAAATATATATGATCGATTTTCTTTTTAACTTTCGGAATATAACTTTCTCCCTCGTATTTTGTCCCGTCTGTCATTATCGCAACGAGTTTTGGGGAGCGATTTGTACTTGGAATCACTTTACCTTTGACGTTTAATATCTCGGATAGCTTTTCAACCGCGACTGAAAAATCTCCTTGCATATCATACATCGCAGCGAGCATTAAATTCCCGAGACTATGTCCGCTGATTTTTTCACGGTTAAAGCGATATGTAAATAAATCTTTAATTAAAGCTTCAGATTCACTTAGTGCAGCGAGGACGTTTCTAACATCTCCTGGTGCTGGCATATCTATTTCAGAACGTATTTTTCCTGTAGATCCACCGTCATCTGCGACTGTAACGATTGCAGATATATCGATTGGATAATTTTTTAACCCACGTGCAAGTACACTTAATCCTGTTCCACCGCCGATTAAAACGACGTTAATTGTCTTATGATTCATGGCGATGCCTATGTGTTTCTTTGTGGATTGTATTAATTTTATACATATGCTTTGTCTTTAAGTCATTTGAAATACGTTCTGCGATCGCAACTGAACGGTGCTGCCCACCCGTACAACCAATTGCGATATTTAATTGTGATTTCCCTTCTTTTACGTATAACGGAAGTGAAAAATTAATGATGTCGATTAACTTTTCATAAAATATTTCTGTATCTTTAAACTTCATAACGTAATCATAGACGTCTTGGTCGAGTCCTGTTTTCGGACGAAGTGACTCGATATAATACGGATTTGGTAAAAATCTAACGTCATACATAATGTCCGCATCTTGAGGGATCTCATGTTTAAACCCAAAACTTATCACATTAATAGTAAACTTTTCATCGCGGTCATATTTTAAGTAGTCGTAAATCTTCTCTTTTAATTCTTTTGCAGATGTTTCTGTCGTATCGATAATAATTGTCGACGCTTTTTTCACGTCTTCTAGTAAACTACGCTCATTTTTAATCGCTTCAGATAATGACATATTATCATTTAACGGATGACTTCTTCTCGTCTCTTTGTATCTACTAATTAATTTATTATCTGTCGCATCTAAAAAGACGATTTGTGTGCGAATCCCTTTTACTGAAATGAGATCATTAATCTCTGGAATAAACTGACTAAAAAACATACGATCTCTTAAGTCGATACTTAGCGCAACGTCATGCATATCTTCGTTTGTCGACTGCATCATTTCTACAATTTTTGGTAATAACGGTACTGGTAAATTATCGATCGCAAAATAGCCCATGTCTTCAAGAGATTCTAATGCGATAGATTTACCTGCACCACTCATCCCAGTTAATATAATTAAGTTTTTCACTCGGATTCCTCCCATCTACGTTTAAAAAGATGGAACGAACGTCCCATCTTTTAAATCTTATTCTGTAAATGTTTCGATATATTCGCTTGCATTTTGTGCTGCGATACTGCCGTCTCCAGTTGCAGTGACAATTTGACGTAACGTTTTTTCACGTACGTCTCCTGCTGCGAAGATTCCTGGAATACTCGTTTCCATTTCTTCGTTCGAAGTGACATATCCTGTTTCTTCGTCTAAAATACCGAGGTCCTTAAACGGTTCAGTTAACGGGAGCAGTCCGATGTAAATAAATACACCATCCGCTTCATAGTCGTACGTTTCGCCTGTATTTTTGTCGAGTAGCGTCACTGATTGTACGACGCCGTCTCCATTAATAGACTGAATTTCAGTGTCCCAAATGAACTCCATTTTGTCGTTGTTAAATGCACGGTCTTGAATAATTTTTTGTGCACGTAACGTATCACGACGGTGAACGACTGTTACTTTACTTGCGTATTTCGTTAAGAAAATACCTTCTTCTACTGCTGAGTCTCCACCACCGATAACGACTAAATGACGCTCTTTAAAGAACGCACCGTCACATACCGCACAGTAACTGACACCTTTACCTGCTAACGCTTCTTCACCAGGTACACCGATTTTTTTATGCTCTGTACCTGTTGCGATAATCACTGCTTTTGCTTTGATCGTCTCACTACCGAGGTCGATCAATTTATAATTACCGTCTAATGTAACTGATTTAACGTCACCATATTTATATTCTGCACCAAACTTCGTTGAGTGCTCAAACATTTTTGATGATAATTCAGGGCCTGTTATTAAAGAAAATCCTGGGAAGTTTTCAACGTCTTCAGTACTTGCTACTTGCCCACCAGGCATACCACGTTCGATCATTACTGTTTTTAACTCTGCACGTGAAGCGTATACTGCAGCAGTCATCCCCGCAGGACCTGCCCCTAAAATCGCGACATCATACTCTTTTACTTCTGACATAATGACTCTCCTTTACTCGTAACATACTTTTCATATTATACCTAAAATGAGCCGGGTGTGTCACTCATTCTGCTTAATATCTTCAATTGCTTTTTTTAATTTATGCGGATAAACTTGATACTTTTCTGACAATGTTTCTACTGTAAAACCGTCGTTATAATACACGTATAAAAAGGCTAACGCATATGTTTTCCCGGATTCTTTTAACTCGCTAATGTCGATATGTGTAATCGCGTCAATCCAGCCGAGTAAAATGTCATCTCTATCGAGATAATCAATCGATAACACTTCAAGTCCTTCATGTAATATATCAAACTTTTGAAATTTAAAATTATTAAATATATACGCCGTGTACATCTTTTCAAAGTTTCCAAATTGTTCAATTAAATCCCATACAGGCGACCCTAATATGACATCTTCCGGCCGAATAATACTCGTACGGAACAAGCCGAGTATGCGCTTATGTGTATCATCACTTTGTAAATACTCGTCGATGATTTTATTTAACGTTTCAGCCGCTTGTTCTTTTTGCCACGGACTGTGAATTTCATCGAGTGGGTGATAGAGCTGCATCTCTTTCCAAAACATTTCTGCTTCTTCAACTTCGCCAATTTTGTACGCAGCTTGACTGAGTGCGTGTAATAACTGGAAATTGACCATATACTTCTTTTTATATAATGGATAAAGTAATTGATACGCTTCTTTATGCTTTTTCAAAAAGTTTAAAACGAGCCCGACTTTTAAACGGTCGTCTTCGTCGAGTGGTTCGACGACTTCTAAATGACGTAAAAACTTTACATATAAGTCGTGACGATTCGTATAAAAATAAAGCAACGTTAAATGACTTAACGCATGCATATCTGTTTGG
This sequence comes from Nosocomiicoccus sp. HMSC059G07, assembly GCF_001815515.1. NCBI lineage: Bacteria > Bacillati > Bacillota > Bacilli > Caryophanales > Staphylococcaceae > Nosocomiicoccus > Nosocomiicoccus sp. HMSC059G07. The sequence continues at coordinate 31,367 of NZ_KV820788.1, read as the reverse complement.
TCTTCTTTTAATAGCTCTGTTAATATCGCTTCTGCTTCTTCGAATCGATTTAAAAAGAGTAACGCCATCCCACGTAAATTTCTAAATTCTCTTTTATTTGATAAGTCAAAGTCAATATCATCTAAATAATCGAGTGATGTTTCAATTTGACCACTCATAAAGTACGACTGGAATATATATTGACCGACGAATTCTTTCGCTTCCTTTAGAAGTTCATCGTAGCTATAGTCTTCAACGGTAAACATTTCCATTAAATCGTCGTAATAATCATCATCCTTATGCAGTTCCGCATACAATATACCAAATAACAGTCCTTTATTTGCATCTTCGATTAACACATTCATCTCAGATAATTCATAGTAATACGTCGTATCGAAATTAGATGACGCAAACTCTGTCATTATAAACTGCTCTGCTCTATCGTATTCACCGAGTAACGTGAGTATATACGCATACTCCGTCATATATTCGCGTTCTTTACTTTCATTTAACGCTCGCTCCATAAGATTTAAAGCATCACGATATGATCCGTGATGCTTTTTCTTCATCGCTTGACGGTAGTATACCCTCCCGTCGTTACGAAGCGAGATAATTTTACTTTTCAATATCGCTTCTCTCCTTTATAACTAACGGATTACCGTACGCGATACTATTATCTGGAATATCTTTAGAGACGACACTTCCAGCACCGACTAATACGTTGTCACCAATCGTCACACCAGGTAACACCGTAACGTTCGCGCCGATCATCGTATTTTTACCGATTGTAATAGAACCGATACGGTACTCATCGACTAAATATTCGTGTGTAAGTAACGTCGCGTTATAACCGATAATCGAGTTCTCACCAACTGTAATATTTTCAGGATAAAATAAGTCCGGCATCGCTTTATATGCAAAACTTACTTTGTCACCGAGTTTCATATTGAGTCCAGTTTTATACAGTGTATGTTTCATTCTCGTGGATGGGGAATACCTTCCCGCTTCAACAATGATGAAGTTTTTAACGACTCTAAAAAACGAAATCGTACGGTACATTCGCCAAAGCGGATTTTCTTTTTTTGAAGGAAAACGTTCGAGCTTACGCATAATTATTTCCCCTTTTTCTTTTTCGTGTTTTGTTTAACTGTCGCACGCTGTTTTTTGTTAAACGTGTTAAAGTTTCCGTGTACGTTACCATATAGCGGTAAGTCGTACTTTTTATTTCTATATATCCATACAATAATCGCAAGTACGATAAGGGAAAGACTCATCACTTGTGCTGTACGGAGAAGGTCTAAAATCATTAAACTATCTGTACGCATTCCTTCGATAAAGAAACGTCCGATAGAATAGTAAATTAAATAGAGTAAAAACGTCTGACCAATTTTTAATTTCGGACGTAAACGCATCAGTATAAAAATACCGACGACGTTCCAAATCGATTCATATAAAAAGGTCGGGTGATAATACACACCGTCGATATACATTTGGTTAATGATAAATTCAGGTAGACGTAACGTCTCTAAAAACGCTCGAGACACAGGGCCACCGTGTGCTTCTTGGTTAATAAAGTTCCCCCAACGTCCGATCGCTTGGCCGAGTAGTACACTCGGCATTAACATATCCCCAAACTGGAAAAAACTATAATTGTTTTTACGCGTGTAGTAATATCCTGCAAGGACCCCACCGATGAGCCCACCGTGGATCGCCATTCCACCTTCCCATACTTTTATAATATCGAGTGGGTGGAGTAAATAATAATCTAAGTTGAATAACACGAAGTAAAGTCTCGCACCTACGAGTGAGAAGACGATGATATATACCATCATCTCCGTGAGTGTTTCGTCGCTAAATCCTTTTTTAACCATTTCATGATTTGCTAAAAAGTATGCACAGATCATTCCTGTAAATATTAAAATCCCGTACCAGTAAATATCGAATCCACCGATACTTACTGCGACGCGGTCAATCGCATATATCATTATTTCCCTCCGTTATCTTTACTCCTAATATGCGCAATTAAGCGCTCGTTAAATTCTCTCGCGGCACTGACTCCCATATTTTGAAGTCTAAAGTCCATCGCTGCAACTTCAATAATATTCGATACGTTTCGCCCTGGTCGTACAGGGATTAACTTACTCGGTATTTCAGAATTTAATATATTTTTTGTTCGTTTATCTAATCCGAGGCGGTCGTATTCTTTATCTTGTTGCCAAAACTCTAAATGAACGTTTAACATAATACGCTTTTCACTTAGCACGACACTTGCACCGAATAGTGTCATTACGTTGATAATGCCGAGCCCTCTAATTTCAAGTAAATTTTCGATGAGCTCTGGAGATTTACCGATGAGTACGTTTTTACCAATTTCTTTGATTTCGACGTTATCGTCTGCAACGAGTCGATGCCCATTTTTAACGAGCTCTAACGCAATTTCGCTTTTACCGATACCACTTTCACCTGTAATTAATACACCGATTCCATAGACGTCTAACAGAACGCCGTGAACGTTCGTCTCAGGTGCGAGCGAAATTTCTAAATAGTCGGTTAAGTAAAACATTAAATTCGTAATCGTATTCGACGTTTTTAAAAGTGGAATATTTGCATTCTCACACGCTTCAATAATTTCTTTTGGCGGTGTTAAATCGTCTGTAAATATAAAACATGGCGTCTCATTTGTACATAGTAATTGTGCGCGAGTTGCGCGTTCTTCATCTGTTAATTTCGTATTAAAATACGTCGTTTCAGTCATTCCAAATAACTGAACGCGTTCGTTTGAATAATGCGAAAAATAACCCGCAATCTCAAGCCCTGGTCGTGAGACGTCGATACTTGTGATTGGTTTATGTATACCTGTTTCACCAGTGATGATTTCTAGTTTGAATCGTTCGATGACGTTACTTACTGTTAACATAATATACCTCTCAAAATTGATACTTCCTATTATAGCAAAAAAGGACAAGTCTGATAGCTACTTGTCCTTTAAATACGTTTTATACTGTATGGAGTGTGACTGAACCAACTTTTGTGCTCGCTTCTATAACGAGACCTGATTCATCTGTGTCATTAATGATCATAATTTCTTTTAATCCTAAATCGGATGGCTTCATATCTCGGATGTTTAACCCCGGAGGATAGTTAATATGTCCAAGTACTGTGTTTAAACGTCCTTCGACTTTACGACCTGACGGAATTTCTACGTTGATGCTTCCCATGTTCGTTTGAATTTTAGCATCACGTGTATCTTCATTTAATGAAAGTGACACTGAGCCGTTCGCTTTAATGTCGATTTCTTCAACATCTAATTCTTTCGTTGAAATCGTTCCAAGCATTGATACGAGTTCTAAATTCGTAAACGCACTTTCTTTTATTTCTAATGACCCACGTGACGTTCTAACGAACGCATGTTTTGCTGAAATATCGTCGACTTCGATATCACCATTTAAAATATCGATAGATAAATCTTTTAACAGTAAATCTTCAACGTCGACGCTGCCGTTTGAACTTGAGATGTGTAAGTAGTCGAGTGCACGTTCGTTAATTTCTAATACGACGTTTACTTTCGCACTACGAAGTGGTGACATAATTTCTAAGTTCCCGTTTTTTACTTCGCAGAAAATATCTTCAAAGTAATTGCGTTTTTTATCGAGTTTTCTATAGAACGGTGTCACTTCAAAACGTACCGCTGTGACGCCATCTGTCTTTTTAACTTCGACGTTACCATTCGTTACGTCTAACGTAACAGATGAAAAATCTTCTTCGATCGTTTCGATGAGTTTATTTTTAGACCCTTGCTGGAAAATCGCATCGATGTCTCCCGTTTTAGCTTTGTCGAATACGTCTTCTAACGTTTTTAAAATATCTGACGTGCTCTTCGTTGCTTTTGCTTTACGGCGGACATCGTCAAACGTTTCTTTCGCGTTTTTTTGAATCATATCTGGATCTAAAATTTTTCCAACTTCGTCTGTCACATTTTCAAAAAACTTATAAATACTGTTCTCTTCTTCTTTTTTATCGTTCGTGTGTTTCTTATATTGATCGTCTTCGTTTAATGCATTCATAAGGTCGATTGCTTCTTTTGTCGTGATTAAACCATCTTCAAGCATTTTTAAAATTCGCGCTTTACTATCCATTATTTAACCTCCTGATGGTTACGATTGAGCCATTTTTTTAAGTGGTATCCTGTATGGCTTTCTTTCGTCTCCATTATATCTTCTATTGTACCATGCGCAACGACTTCTCCTCCACCGTCGCCACCTTCAGGGCCAAGATCGATGATATGATCTGCAACTTTTATAACGTCTAAATTATGTTCGATAATGACGACGGTGTCACCGTTATCTACGAGACGCTGAATGACTTTAATCAGTTTTCTAATATCTTCTGAGTGGAGTCCTGTCGTTGGCTCATCGAGTATATAGAGCGTCTTACCATTTGAACGTTTTTGAAGTTCACTCGCAAGTTTCACACGTTGTGCTTCTCCCCCGGATAACGTCGTTGCTGGTTGCCCGAGTTTTACGTAGCCGAGTCCAACATCTAATAGCGTCTCTAGCTTACGACTGATTTTCGGAATGTTCTCAAAGAATTTCGCTGCTTCTTCTACCGTCATTTCAAGGACATCTGAGATGTTTTTATCTTTATATTTCACTTCTAACGTCTCTCTGTTATAACGTTTACCGTGACATACTTCACACGGTACAAAGACGTCTGGTAAAAAGTGCATTTCAATTTTTAAAATTCCGTCACCTTTACACGCTTCACAACGTCCACCTTTTACGTTAAAACTAAATCTCCCTTTTTTGTACCCTCGAACTTTCGCTTCGTTCGTTTCAGCATAGACGTCACGAATGTCATCAAAGACACCTGTATACGTCGCCGGGTTACTTCTCGGTGTACGACCGATTGGAGATTGGTCGATGTCGATAATCTTATCTAAATACTCGGCACCTTCTATTTCTTTAAACTTTCCAGGTACGAGTTTAGATTTATATAGCTCTTTATGGAGTCCTTTATATAAAATTTCGTTGACTAAAGTACTCTTACCAGATCCTGAGACGCCTGTTACGACGTTTAAGAGACCATGCGGGAAGTCTACATCGATATTTTTTAAGTTGTTTTCTACTGCGCCTTTTACTCTAAACTTTTTAGTCGTTTGTTTTCGATAATTTTCTGGTAACGGGATTTCTTTTTTACCACTTAAATATTGACCTGTAATTGAAGCGTCGTTATTCATGACTTCTTTTGGTGTTCCAGCTGCGACGATTTGTCCACCGTTTTCTCCAGCACCCGGTCCGATATCGATTAAATAATCACTCGCAATCATCGTATCTTCATCGTGTTCGACGACGATTAACGTATTCCCTAAATCGCGCATCTCTTTTAACGTTCGGATTAGCTTATCGTTATCACGTTGATGAAGACCAATTGAAGGCTCGTCTAGTATATAAAGCACTCCACTTAACATCGAACCGATTTGTGTCGCGAGTCGAATACGCTGTGCTTCCCCACCAGATAACGTACCGCTTCGGCGGTTGAGCGTTAAATATCCAAGCCCAACATTTCTTAAAAAAGTGAGTCTGTCATTGATTTCTTTTAATATCGGCTGTGCGATTGCTTGATTCTTTTCACTTAAATGTAAATCATTAAAGAATTGAAGCGCATCGTTCACCGATTGATCTACCGCTTCACCGATATGGCGTTTCTTAATTTTAACTGAGCGCGCCTCAATATTTAAACGATATCCATGACACGTCGTACAGTCTGTTTCACGCATATACTGCGCCATTTGTTCACGCGTATACTCTGACGGACTGTCTTGATATCTTCTCTCGATATTATTTAAAACACCTTCAAATTGAATTGTACGAGTACGCTTTGCACCGTTACGCTGTGTGAACGTAACGTCTAAATAATCGGTAGACCCTTTTAAAATAATGTCTTGTTCTTCTTTAGATAAATCTTTGAACGGTTGGTCCATATCGATATTAAAATGTTCAGCGACTTGTTTTAAAAGATTCGGATAATAATCTGAACTAATCGGTCTCCACGGTAAAATCGCACCGTCATTTAACGATAACGTGTCATCTGGAATAACGAGTGACGCGTCAACCGACCATTTTTTACCTAATCCGTCACACGTTGGACACGCACCAAACGGACTGTTAAATGAAAAGAGCCTCGGCTCTAATTCACTAATTGTAAATCCACATTCAGGGCAAGAAAAGTTTTCTGAGAAGTGGATATCTTCTCCATCTATAACGTTAGCGACCGCGTTACCTTCTCCTTTTTCTAATGCGATTTGTAGTGAATCAGAAAGTCTCGCTTCAATACCTGGTTTAACTCCGATTCTATCAATCACGATATCGATATCGTGTTTTTTATTTTTATTTAATTCTGGTACGTCTTCGATATCATACATTTCACCATCAACGATGACTCTTGCGTATCCTTCTTTTCGAAGACTTTCAAATATCTTTTTATGTTGTCCTTTTCTGCCACGTACAACTGGAGATAATATTTGAAGGCGCGTACGTGTTTCAAGTTCCATAATCGTGTCGACCATTTCTTCAATCGTTTGGCTTTTAATTTCAATATCGTGATGCGGACAATACGGCGTCCCCGCACGTGCATATAATAATCGTAAATAATCGTATATTTCTGTAATTGTCGATACCGTTGAACGCGGGTTGTTACTCGTCGTTTTTTGATCGATTGAAATCGCTGGTGATAACCCTTCAATCGTATCGACGTCTGGCTTTTCCATCTGTCCTAAAAACTGTCTCGCATACGCGCTTAAACTCTCAACGTAACGGCGTTGCCCTTCTGCATAAATCGTATCGAATGCGAGCGATGACTTACCAGAGCCTGATAAGCCCGTCATTACGACGAGCTGATCTCTCGGTATATCTATATTTATATTTTTTAAGTTGTGCTGTCTTGCACCATTAATTTTAATGAATTTATTATTTATCTTTTCACTCACGTACTTATCACCCTTCTGCTTCTAACTCAAATAACGCATCCCGAAGTTCTGTTGCTGTTTCGAAATCTAAGTTTTTCGCTGCTTCTTTCATGTCGCGTTCGAGTTTTGCTTTTAAATCTTCGCGCTCTTTCTTTGTGAGTTTTACTGTACCCGTTTTTTCATATGTTTTATCATCTTTAATTTCAACTTCAGCACTGATGAGGTCACGAATTTCCTTTTTAATCGTCGTCGGTGTAATCCCGTGTTTTTCGTTATATTCGATTTGAATTTTACGACGTCGCTCTGTCTCATCGAGTGCAACTCTCATGGAATCCGTAATTTTATCTGCATACATAATGACGTGACCTTCGCTGTTACGTGCAGCACGCCCGATTGTTTGTATTAATGAACGTTCCGAACGTAAAAATCCTTCTTTGTCTGCATCTAATATCGCAACAAGTGACACTTCTGGGATATCGATTCCCTCACGTAGTAAGTTAATACCGACGAGAACGTCATACGTACCGAGTCGTAATTCACGAATGATTTCGATACGTTCTAACGTTTTTACTTCACTGTGTAAATATTGAACTTTAACGCCCGCTTCTTTTAAATACGCCGTTAGATCTTCTGACATCTTCTTCGTTAACGTCGTAATTAAGACGCGTTCGTTCTTTTCAACACGCGATTGTATTTCATGAAGCAGATCGTCAATTTGATGTTCAGTCGGACGTACGTCAATTGTCGGGTCAAGAAGTCCTGTCGGTCGGATAATTTGTTCGACCATCTTGTCCGTATGTTCTAACTCATACGGTCCAGGGGTTGCAGACACGTACAATAATTGCTGTGCTTTATCTTGGAATTCTTCAAATTTTAACGGACGGTTATCTAATGCTGACGGTAATCTAAAACCGTGGTCGACGAGCACTTGTTTACGTGCTTGGTCTCCGTTATACATTCCTCTAATTTGAGGAAGTGTTACGTGAGACTCATCGATCATAATGACGAAGTCTTTAAAGTAATCGAGCAGTGTATATGGTGTACTACCAAGTGGGCGTAACGTTAAATGAACCGAATAGTTCTCGATTCCGGATGTAAAGCCCATCTCTCTCATCATTTCTAAATCGTAATTCGTTCTTTGCTCGAGTCGTTGTGCTTCAAGTAATTTGTCTTCAGCGCGTAATTCTTTTAGACGTTCTTCTAATTCTTTTTCAATACGTTCGATCGCAACAATCATCTTTTCGTCGCGCGTGACGAAGTGAGATGCTGGGAAAAGAACGAAGTGCTCTCGTTCACTTAGCACTTCACCACTAATGAAATCTATCTCACGTATTCTATCAATTTCGTCACCGAAAAACTCCACGCGAATACACTGATCATCTCGAGCCGCTGGGAATATTTCAACGATATCTCCGCGCACTCTAAACGTTCCACGCCCGAAGTCGATATCGTTTCTTTGATATTGAATATCGACGAGACGACGTAATAATTCGTTTCGTTCAATTTCCATTCCAACTCGTATATTTAAACGTAAGTTTTGGTATTCTTCTGGATTACCTAAACCGTAAATACACGACACTGAGGCGATGATTATTACGTCATCGCCTTCAAATAATGCACTCGTCGCCGAGTGTCTCAGTTGGTCAATTTCATCGTTAATAGACGCATCTTTTTCTATAAACGTATCCGTAGATGGTACGTATGCTTCTGGCTGATAGAAGTCATAGTAACTGACGAAATATTCAACTCTATTATTTGGGAAAAATTCTTTAAATTCACTATATAACTGCCCAGCTAACGTTTTGTTATGGGCGATAATTAACGTCGGCTTTCCGATTTCTTTAATGACTTGACTCATCGTAAATGTCTTACCTGTCCCAGTCGCACCTAGTAATGTTTGGTGCTTTTGACCAGAACGAATTTGTTCAACTATTTCTTTAATCGCTTGCGGTTGATCACCGGCAGGTTCAAAGTTTGAAACGAGTTCAAATTCTGCCATAATGTACCTCCAAATTTTTAACTTATATCTATTTTACAACACTTCGTCCAAATTAAAAAAAGAAATGACCGAACGGATGTTTGTCATTTCTTAAATATCATCTTTACTATCTAAATTAAAAACTTCAACGAATATATAACCAATCACTATACTTAGCGCATCTAAATATATGACCCATTCCGTATTATAAAACCCACGGTACATAGAAATCGCAAATACGATAAACGTTAAAAAAATCGCGACGTAACGATTTCTCGTAATCGTCGTAAACAAAATCACTGTAAACGCTGGTACAGTGATTGCCATCATATACCAAAAAACGTCTTCCATATTACTCATCCTTTACATATTGAATGTAACTGTCTAACGTTTTTTTAGAAATCTCTCCGACATATGTCTTCACAATCTCACCATCACTGTTAATAAACAACGTTGTCGGTATGATCGTTAAACGAAGACCTACCATAAAGTCTTTATCATTGTCCATATTGTATATCGGATATTGAACATCAAACTCTTCAATAAACGCATCTCGTGCTTTACTACTATCTTGTACATTTAACCCGACAAGTTCTACGTCATCTGGTAAATCTTTCAAATAAAATTCATTTAAATCTGGCGTTTCATTGCGGCATGGATTACACCAAGACGCAAACAAATTCACAACAGTTACTTCATTGTTTTTAATAATATTATCAAACGATTCATCTGTCGTCACACCATTAAACGAGTATTCCGTAATCAACTGACCTTCCGCATGATTATTAGTAGGTGGCTTTTGTTTTATATCATTTGCTGCTTCATCCTTCAACAATTCACTCGAAAACGTAATAACCTGGTATATGCTAAAACTAATCAGCGCAAAAAGAACAATGCCAACTAATACTTTCAACTGTTTACTCACAGAACTAACCTCCGTCATCCTACTACTCTTATTATAATAAAAAAAGCACCCGTTCGGGTGCTTGATTTTTATATTTTAGTGAATGTAGTTAAATGTTGATACTTGTGATGCTGGAATTGTACGGTAGCTTACAACACCTACAGTACCGTTCCAACCCATTTCAGAGATTGTGATTGATCCGTCGCCGTTGATTGATTCGACAACTGCAACGTGACCTAATGCACCTGCTCCGTTTGTACCTGCATAACTTTGTGCAACTGCTCCAACTGATGGTGTGTTGTTAACAGCAAATCCATTCGCACTTGCTCCGTTTACCCAGTTATTTGCGTTGCCCCACATGTTGCTGACAGGTTTACCGAGTGCCGCACGTTTTTCAAATACGTGCCATGTGCACCATCCCCAGTCATAGTAGTTAGATAAACCAGCAAACTGTGAACTATTTACAGATGGTGCTGAAGCTGCTGGTGCTTGTTGCTGTTGTGCTTGTTGTACTTTTTTAGCTGCTTCTTGTTGAGCTCTCTTTTCAGCTGCCGCTTTTTCTTTAGCAACACGTTGTGCTTCTGCACGCTCTGCTGCAATACGTTGTTCTTCAGCTTTTTGAGCTGCTGCTACTTGTTCAGCTGCTACTCTTTCAGCTTCTGCTTGAGCCGCTGCTGCTTCTTCAGCTGCAATTCTGTCAGCTTCTGCTTGAGCTGCTGTAGCTTCTTCTACTGCTTTCTCAGCTTCTGCTTGAACGTTGTTTTCAACTTCTGCTACTTCTTCAGTTTGTACTTCTTGCACTTCTTCAACTTGTTCTACTACTTCTTCAGTTTGTACTTCTTCTACTGTTTCAGTAACAACTGGGTTACCTTCTAATACAAGTACGTCACCTGCAACGATATGATCGCTTGTTAAACCGTTTAATGCTTTTAGCTCGTCAACAGAAAGTCCTGTTGCACGTGAGATTGAGTATAAAGTGTCTCCAGCTTGGATGTGGTAAACACCTGAAGCAACTTCGTTTACTTCATTTTCTACTACAGGCTCTACAACTTCTTCTACTGCTTCAACTTCAACAACTTCTTCAACTTGTGCGACTTCTTCAACCGCTTCAACTTGTGATCCAACTGTTAGTACAAGTCCTGGGTGAATTAAGTCTGATGAAAGGTTGTTTACTGCGAATAACTCATCTAAATCCATACCGTGGTCTAAAGCAATTTGCCATAAAGTGTCGCCTGCTTTTACTGTGTATGTATTTCCTTTTTGTTCCTCAACTGCTTCAACTTCGTATGTTAAAACATCTTCTGGGTGAATTAAATCACTGTTTAAGTTGTTTAATTCTTTTAACTTCTCAACTGTTGTGCCAACTTCGTTAGCGATACCCCAAAGTGTATCTCCTTCTTTAACGATAACTTCTTCTGCGTTTGCTGTAAGTGATGTCCCTGTTAATGCTGTTAATGTTGCTACTGAAAATACTGTCTTCTTCATAAGTTCTAATGTCCTCCTGAATACTATGTATTAAATAAACGTATATAAATAATAAAATTAAAATTCAAAGTTGTTAAATATAAAATTAGTGAATGTAAATCAAACTATAGCACATATTTTTGCTGTTTTTCGCGTTGTAACATAACTGTAACAGAATAGATATAACACCATAATAAAAAGGCGCTGTTTGTTACAGCGCCTAGTATTTACGTAACATTTACTTCTGTTCCATTAGCCATTCTACGAGTGCATCTAAGTCTTCTTCATCCGTTACTAAATCGCTCGGCATACTTCTCGTACCATTTTCGATAATCGAACGGATATATTCTGGTGATTTTTCGCTGCCGATTTGAGATAGATCTTTTGCACTACTGCCGCGTCCTCTTAAATCGACGCCGTGACATCCAACGCACGTCTGCTTATAAACAACTTCTCCGCGGTGCATTTCTGACGCCACACGGCTTTCTTCAGTCGTTTCTTTGTTAGACGTGCACGCTGACAAAATAACAACTGCCATTAAACTTAATAAAAATCGCTTCATATTTGTCTCCATTAATTAAAAGGCTTTGTCGAGTGACAAAGCCTTACGAGTTTTATTTCGTGAAGTAGTCGTATAAGTCGCTAACTTCTTCGTCTGATAAACTACCAAACGCTGGCATTCCGCCTTTACCGTTTTTCACGATATCTGTAAATTCATCTTCACTTAATGAAGTGCCCGCTAGTGCTGGACCTGAAGCTCCTGTGAAGTCAGCTCCGTGACAAGATGAACAGTTTTGTTTTGCAACTTGTTCTCCTGGATGTGCTTCGTCAGTGCTTGAGTCGTCACCATTGTCTGCAGAGTCGCCGCCCCCGCCGCACGCTGCTAATACTAACGTTGAACCTAATAAAAACGTTGATAAGAACTTTTTCATAATGGTCACCTCTAATAAATTTTTAAAAGCTTATTCATACTTTTACATACCTATATTTTATCATATATAAACATTTTGTCATAAATAATGTTTTAAACATTTAAGTGCCATCTTAAATAACTGTCGATAAACGGCATTAAATCTCCGTTCATTACTTTGTCGACGTTACCGACTTCGTAATTCGTACGGTGATCTTTTATCATCGAATATGGGTGAAATACGTATGAACGAATTTGTGATCCCCATCCGATTTCTTTTTGCTCGCCTTTTAACGCCGCGATCTCTTCTTGCTGACGTTCTAGTTCTAACTGATAAAGTTTTGACTTTAACATCTTCAGTGCCGTTTCACGGTTTTTAATTTGTGAACGTTCGTTTTGACACGTAACAACGACCCCTGTTGGATGGTGTGTAATACGTACAGCTGAATCTGTCGTGTTCACGTGCTGCCCCCCAGCACCACTTGCACGGTACGTATCGATTGAAATATCTTCTTGATTAATTTCGATATTAATTTCAGAGTCTTTAAACTGTGGTGTGACTTCACACGACACAAATGACGTATGTCTACGACCCGATGAGTCAAATGGTGAAATACGAACGAGTCGATGGACGCCTTTTTCACCTTTTAATAATCCATAAGCAAACGGACCTTTAACACTAAGCGTCACACTTTTCACACCCGCTTCATCTCCAGCGAGATAGTTTAACACTTCTGTTTTAAATCCTTGGTCTTCAATAAAACGCTGATACATTCTAAGGAGCATCTCTGCCCAGTCTTGTGCTTCAGTACCACCTGCTCCAGGATGAAGTTCTAAAATCGCATCTTGTTCATCGTGTTCTTCACTTAAAAGAATGTTTAACTCGAATTCATCGGACTCTTTTTTGACGTTTTGAATTGTCTCTTCCATCATTTCTTGTAAGTCTGGATCGTTTTCTTCTTTTAATAACTCTAAAGACACTTCGATGTCATTCACTTCGTCTTCTAACGAATTAAATCCATCGACGACACGCTTTAACTGGTTATTTTTTTCGATAATTTCGTTTGCTTTATCTGTGTCGTCCCAAAAGTTAGGTTCGACCATCAGTTCTTCGTACTCACGAATTTGTGTCTCTTTTTCTTCTAAGTCAAAGAGACCCCCTAAATTTTTCTAGTTTCGTACGCATCTCTTCTATAAAGCTTTTAATTTCACTTACTTCCATTAATTTCTCCTTAAGCACCGTGACAGTTTTTGTACTTTTTACCAGATCCACATGGGCATGGATCGTTTCTGCCAACTGTTTGTTTTTTAACGACCGGTTGCTTTTTCATTTTCTTTTTACCGTCAGATGCTTGCATTTTATTTTTATCGACAACTTGTTCACGTTTAATTTCTTCATCAGACTGTACTTCTGATTTTAGAGTCATACGTGCTGTTGAGTCTTCGATTGCGTTCATCATCTCTTCAAACATTTCTAATCCTTCGTTTTGGTATTCTCTTAACGGGTTAATTTGTCCGTAAGATCTTAAGTGAATACCTGTACGGAGTTGATCCATCGAGTCGATATGCTCTGTCCATTTTTGGTCGATTGTACGTAACATCATCATGCGCTCGAATTGACGCATACGTTCAGGCGTTAAAATCTCTTCTTTACGCTCTAACTCTTCGTACGCTTTTTCTTTAATGAGTTCGATAATTGACTCCGTCGATTGACCGACTAAGTCATCCATATCAATTTCACCTTCACGAACGTAATACTGCTCGAGCAATTCTTTAAATGTTTCATAGTCAATCATTGAACTATCTTGGTCATTGTAATAGTGAATTGTGCGTTCAATAGAGTTATCGATCATACCGTGAAGTAAGTCTCTCACGTCTTTTTTGTCGATAATTTCGTTACGTTCACCGTATATAATTTCACGCTGTGTTCTTAACACTTCGTCATATTCTAATACACGTTTACGTGCGTCGAAGTTATTTCCTTCCACACGCTTTTGTGCAGATTCTACGTTACGTGTAATAAAACGGCTTTCTAACATTTCATTTTCCATACCGAGTTTTTCCATCATCGCTTGAATACGTTCAGATCCGAAGCGTTTCATTAAGTCGTCTTCTAAGGATAAGTAGAACGTACTCACTCCGACGTCACCTTGACGCCCTGAACGCCCACGTAACTGATCGTCAATACGACGTGATTCGTGACGCTCTGTACCGATAACTGCAAGTCCACCGAGCTCTCTAACTCCTTCACCGAGCTTAATGTCTGTACCACGACCGGCCATGTTTGTAGCGATTGTAACTTGTCCACGTTGACCCGCATCTTCAACGATTTGAGCTTCTTGTTCGTGGTTTTTAGCGTTTAATACGTTATGGCGTACACCCGCTCGACGCAGTAAATCAGAAATAATTTCTGACGTTTCTACCGCGACTGTACCGATTAAGACCGGTTGACCACGTTTATAACGTTCGACAACTTCTTCGATGACTGCCTTATATTTATTATCTTTTGTCGAATAAATTCTATCGTTTAAGTCTTCACGTTGAACCGGACGGTTCGTCGGAATTTGCGTAACGCGCATATTGTAAATATCTAAAAATTCTTCTTCTTCAGTTTTAGCTGTACCTGTCATACCCGATAACTTATTGTATAGCCTAAAGAAGTTTTGGAACGTAATAGATGCGAGTGTTTTAGATTCGCGCTGAATCTCAACCGCTTCTTTTGCTTCTAACGCTTGGTGTAACCCTTCAGAGAAACGACGCCCTGGCATCGTACGACCTGTAAATTTGTCGACGATTAATACTTCTCCGTCATTCACGACATAATCGACGTTACGCTCCATCGTATAGTTTGCTTTTAACGCTTGGTTAATATGGTGAAGCGTCGAAACATTTTTAACGTCGTAAAGGTTATCTAACTTATACCATTTCTCCGCTTTTGTCATACCATCTTCAGTTAAAAGAATCGTATTTTTACGCACGTCATACGTATAGTCTTGTTCTTTCTTTAACGTTGATACAAATAATTGTGCTTGTTGGTATTCCGTCACGCGCTCATCTGCTTGACCTGAAATAATTAACGGTGTACGCGCTTCGTCGATTAAAATCGAGTCGACCTCGTCCACGACACAGTAATTTAACGGACGCTGCACACGATCTTCTTTATATGCGACCATGTTGTCTCGTAAGTAGTCAAATCCGAGCTCGTTGTTTGTCGTATACGTAATATCACAGTTATACGCTTCACGTTTTTCTTCACTATTTTTTTGGTTTAAGTTGAGTCCAACTGTTAACCCTAGGAAGTTATATAACTTTGCCATCTCTTCACTTTGTACTGAAGATAAATATTCGTTAACAGTAATTACGTGTACACCGCGTCCTGTTAAGGCATTTAAATATACCGGCATCGTCGCCGTTAACGTTTTACCTTCACCGGTTTTCATCTCAGCGATGTCCCCTTTATGAAGTGCAATCCCACCCATAATTTGAACAGGGAATGGTTTCATTTCTAACGTACGCTGAGATGCTTCACGTACGACTGCGAATGCTTCTGGTAAAATTTGGTCTAAAATTTTGTCTTGCTTTTTTCTATCTTCACTATGTTCAGCTAATTTTGCTTTAAACTTTTCAGTTTCTTGCTGTAGTTCAGAATCGCTATATGTGCTATAGCGTTCTTCAAGCGCGAGTACTTTTTTCATTTCTTTTTCAAGAGATTTAAGTTCGCGTTTATTGCCGTCGAATAATTTACGCAACATACTCATCGAAATTTCTCCTTATAAAATCATTATCATTACATTTTACCAAATTTTTTGCTGAAAATAAAAACTTACACATTAAAAGCCTCTAGCTTTTTTGCTAGAGGCTTAGATGTTCAATTAATTTGTTTCAATTAAACCGTATTTACCATCTTTACGTTTGTAAACGATACTTGTCGCTTCTCTATAACGGTCGTTAAACACGAAGAAATCGTGACCAAGCATATCCATTTGTAGAATTGCTTCTTCAGCATCCATCGGTTTTAACGTAAACTCTTTAGATTTTACAATTTTAATATCATCGTCATCTTTAGATTCTTCTGGTTGCTCATTTAACACTTGGAATAAATCTACGTGACTTTCGTCTTTTTCACGGAATTTACGGTTAATTTTAGTTTTATGTTTTCTAATTTGACGTTCTAATTTTTCAACGACTGCGTCTACTGCAGTGTATAAGTCGTCATGTCGTTCTTCCGCGCGTAATGTTAAGCCTTTCATTGGGACTGTAATTTCTACTTTCCCCATTTTGTTGTGGTACGTTTTGATGTTTGCGTGTGCAAATACGTCCTGCTGATCGTTAAAATAACGATCTAATTTATTTACCTTATCTTCGATAAATGAACGAATTGCATCAGTGACTTCGATGTTTTCTCCTCTAATTTCGACTCTAATCATGATGATACCTCCTAATGTTATCTTGTACCTTAATTATATCAAAGTTTTCTAGATATAGAAAACGTTAACACATCGATACGCTTTGGATTATGCGCCTTTAATATTTCACTCACTTGGCGCACAGTTTCTCCGGTCGTAAATATGTCGTCGACGATTATAATCGACTGATTTTTTAAATCAATATCCTCTCGCATTGAAAATGGATTAACCTCTGTCTCTCTTTCATATTTAGAAAGTTGTGATTGACGCATCGTTCGATGTGACGTCAAAATATCGTCGTATTTAACGCCCGCATCATCTAATATGCGCGTCACTTGATTAAACCCACGTTCTTTTAAACGAAGCTTTGATATTGGGACCGGTATTACTTTATCATATAGCCGGATTTTTTCTTTTACAAACATCGAAAACACCTTTTCTAACGCGACATCTCCTAAAAACTTATATCGCCGTATCATCCGCTTTACAATTCGGTCATACTCATACAACGTTACGACATTCATATCATGAAACTGAAACGATTCATCGATTTTTAATTCCATTAATTCGGATAAACAACCGTCACATAAACAAGACGGTTGTAGAAATATATTAATTAGATTATAGTCTCTTTCTATCTCATTATGACAATACACGCAGTTCATAGTTTTACATCTCCTTTATTAAACCGATACGTTTTTTCTAATGCTTTTATGATGCCGAGCGTATTGTGCTTTGCAAAAATATAAACGTTGCCTTTCGTATCTTCGAGTTTACGTCCAGCGCGTCCCGCGATTTGTATGAGTGACGTGTCATCAAAATATTCACCGTGAATGACGAAGACGTCTAGACATTTAAATGTGACACCGCGCTCTAAAATTGTTGTCGTAATCATAATATCGATGTGACCACTTCTCATCTCGTCCATCTTCTCTTTACGCTTAGGGTCTCCACTAAAAATCGTTTCGACCGTTTTAAACTCTTTCATAATGACATTTTTAATTGGCTCTAATAAGTCGATGTTCGGTACGAAGATGAACACCTTTCTTTCTTTTGACATCGCTGTTCTTAATAAACGCCATAAACTATGCGGCAATTTATTTTTCTTTAAATACTGTTTTACATTTGTAAAAAATACTTTTGGCATGACGAGAGGATCTCCGTGATACCTACGTGTAATCGAGACGATATGTTCTTTTTTAACATCTTTAATTAAAGTTTTACTCGGCGTCGCTGTTAAGTAAATGATGACTCCGTTCGTTGATTTTGCCTGCTCTATTTGTGACTCTAGTACTTCATCTCCAACTAGTGGAAAGGCATCTACTTCGTCGATAATAATAACGTCATAATGATTTCTAAAATTAAACAATTGATGGACTGTCGACACTGTAAAGACAAAATCTGCTTCAATTTTTTCTTCTCCGTATAATAAGTCGATCCGTGCGTCTTTAAACGCATCTGTTAACCGTAAATATATTTCTCGTATGACATCGATTCTCGGCGAGACGAATAATACATTCATACCTAAACTTCTTGCATATTGTATACCGCGAAATGTAATTTCTGTTTTCCCTGCTCCAGTTACTGCATAAATCATTAGATCGTGATTATGTTGAATCGCATCGACAATGCGGGTTTGTGATTTTAACTGTTCGTCATTTAATTCAAAGTTTAAAACATACGGCATAAACTTACGGTAGCGTATCGGCGTAATAACACGTAACGGTTTACGGCTATCGCTTCTACCAAGTGTCACGCAGTGCATACAATACGTGACGTCTCCGAAGAAATCTGAATACGAATAAAATAGATTCTGATTTTGATTGCCACATCTTATGCATTTGTACGCACCATTTTCTTTTTTAACACCGACTTTAGAGTAAATCGTCGTGTTTGATTTCGTTCTTGTAAATTTCATATACACTCCAATAAAAAAACACGCAACGAAATACGCTGCGTGTTTATATATAATATTTATGATTGATTAAAATCCTGTGACATCGACATCAAACGATGTAATCGAGACTCCGATTGCATGTTCACCTAAATGTGTACCGATAACTGGTCCAAAGTGACTGATAAGTACTGTTGCATCTTTAAATTTACTTGCAAGTTTTGCTTGGAATTCTTTTGCTTCATCTTCAATATTAGCGTGAATGACCGTTAACACGATATTGTCGCCTGCTTGTTTGTCGATCGCTTCTTGAACGAGGTCTTCTACTTTACTTAACGCTTTTTTCTTCGTACGGATTTTTTGAATCGCAACGATTTTACCTTCTTCAAATTGTAAAATCGGTTTGATTTTTAGCAATTGACCGACGAACGCTTGTGCGTTTGAAAGTCTACCACCCTTTTTTAAATTCGTTAGATCATCGACGACAAAGTATGCGTCTAAATAGTCTTTATTGGTAAAACGGTTGAGTGTTTCTAACAACTCTTCTAGTGGCGTATCATCTTTATGTTGCGCGGCATAGACTGCAAGTAAACCGAGTGGCGTACACGCGATTTTTGAATCGACTGCATGTAGTGTAATTCCTTCTACACTTTGTCCCGCTGCGACTGCGTTTTGTAATGTTCCACTAATTGAACTCGATAAGTGGAAACTAATCACGTCTGTATACCCTTTTTTATAAAGTTCTTCTAATAGAAGAATATAGTCTCCAATAGACGGTTGAGACGTCATAGGAAGTTCTTCTTGTGCGCGCATTTTGTCATAAAATTCTTCAGGAGTAATATCGATATCTTCTCGGTACGTGTCATCGCCAAAAATCGTGTTTAAAGGTATTGTATAAATGTCATTTTTTTCTTTAATTTCATCTGATAAGTATGCTGTTGAATCTACTACAATTGCTATTTTCATAAATATCCCTCACATATTAGCACTCGTTTCTATATTACACTAAAACCGCTCTATGTTAAACTGTTTTAAAGAGGTGTACACGATGGAACAAATTTACATGAACAAATTAAATACGTCTGTTGAAATCGATATTAAACGTTCAACGTTTATATCGTATATCGCACGTACTGAAACTGAAGATGAAGCAAAACAATTTATAAATGAAATTAAGCAAACACATAAAGACGCAACTCATAATTGTAGTGCTTACATTATTGGAGAAAATGCACTCATTCAGCGAGCCGATGATGATGGAGAACCTCAAGGAACAGCAGGCATTCCAATTTTAGAAGTATTAAAGCGTGAAGAGTTGTACAATACGACGATCGTCGTTACGCGTTACTTCGGTGGCATTAAGCTCGGAGCCGGTGGGCTAATCCGCGCATATTCAAGTGGAGCTGCTGAAGCTGTAAAAGCGAGCGGTAAAGTATATCTCGTTCCGATGGTGCCGTCCATGATCGTATTAGATTATACATTCACGAAACGTTTCGAACATTTTTTAGAACAAGAACAAATCGAGATTAGAGATCAGAAATATACAGACAAAGTCACGTATCAACTGATCGTTTCAGAAGAAAAAGTAGAAGATGTTAAAAGTGAACTCCAAAAAATAACGAGTGATACGTTTACGATGTCTACTTCAGAAGTAGAAATGGCAGAACGTACACTCGTCTAGCGATTCATATATATAAACATTCGTTTAACAAATCTTAAAATCGGGCGGCGGGTTGATCCTATCAAATCCGTCGCTTCTACTATAATGACGACCGATAAGATAAGCAGTAAACAAATGAGTACTGCACCTGTCACTGTCGATAAATATAAAATTACTGATGCAAACGCAAATAACGTTGCCATAAAGTAAAGTAAAATCACACTTTGACGGTGCGTAAACCCTAAGTATTGTAACTTATGGTGCAAATGCCCTCTATCGGCGCGCGTCAGTGAGACTCCTTCTCTATACCGTCTAACGGCTGCAAATGTTATATCGATAAACGGTACGCCAAGAATGATAATTGGGAATAAAATAGAGAAAAACGTCACGTTTTTAAATCCTAATATCGATAATACTCCGAGTACATACCCTAAAAACATCGATCCGTTATCTCCTAAAAAGAGTTTCGCTGGATAGAAGTTATAATATAAAACCCCAAGCGTTGACCCGATGAGTATGACACTTATCATCATGACAAATATATTATTTTGTAAAATCGCAATTACTGCAATACTTGCTAAAGCTATAACTGTTACACCAGATGCTAATCCGTCTAATCCATCAATTAAGTTAACTGCGTTAATGATCACTGCAATCCATAAATACGTAAATGGAATCGCAAATATACCGAAATCTACAGTTATCCCAAACGGCGTAATCGTATCAATGACAACCCCAAACATCACTGGTATCGTAATAACAACGAGTTGTCCAATGAATTTAATACTCGGTTTTAGATCATATTTATCGTCGATAATACCAATTAATACAATTAACCCTCCACCGAGAATAATTGGTATATATTCCGGTTCAATCGGTCGAGCGATAATTAATGTAATCACAAATGATACAAAAATCGATATTCCGCCGGAAAACGGCATCGGTTTCGCATGTTGTTTTCTATGGTTTGGATAATCGACAAATCCAAACTTATAACTTAACTTTATAAATATCGGTGCAACGATGAATGATATGATTGCAGATAATATTAATAGAAATAATGTATACATATCCTCACCTGCTAATTATTCTTATTAACTATATCATAATTCGCTATTAATTACTCCTACCACTTAATTTCATTTAAATTTAAAACACTGTATAATATGATATGAATTTGCTTAAAAAGGCGGTATGCAAATGATTATAAACTTTATATTAAATATCGCGCTCATTATTAGTGGAATCTATGTGTTTTATCGCTTGCAGTATCATTTTAGAAAAGGCGTTAAAAACCCACTTCTATTCCAAAGTTTAATGATGACCGTCCTAGCTGTATTATCACTTATGGTTCCTTTACATATCGGGGACGTCACGTTATCGCTATATTACATACCGATAATTCTATTGTTTTTACACAATAAAATACCGTATAAAATATTATCGATTGTAATCGTATTTTTGTTTTATCATTTCTTATTTCAATACGACCTCATCCAGTTTGT